>CAZZKB010000024.1:0-9437 GCA_964654575.1 Microcaldota archaeon
AAAAGAAGAAAACATAATTGGGGCAGTTAAAAAATACGAAGAACTAGTTGCTAAAAACCCAAGCGCATATTTACCAAGACAATTTGAAAACCAAGACAATATCAAAGCCCATGAATTAGGAACCGGAGTAGAAATAACAAAGGATTTGCCGCAAGTTGATGCATTCGTAGCTGGTATGGGGACTGGTGGGACATTGGTTGGGGTGGCAAGAGCACTAAGAAAAATCAATCCCAAAGTAGCAATATTTGGAGTTGAGCCAGCAGAATCAGCAGTATTAAACGGTAGAGAGCCAGGTTTTCACGACATTCAAGGAATTGGAGAAGGATTTATACCAAAAATAATTGACGAAAATAGAGAATTGATGGACAAAGTAATTATGATTAGAACTAAAGATGCGATAGAAGCTAGAGATTATCTTGCAAGAAAGCACGGACTTTTGGTCGGAAATAGCTCTGGAGCAAATTACTTAGCAGCGATGGAATTGAAGAAAAAATACAAAAATGTTGTGACGATATTCCCCGATCGAGGCGAAAGGTACTTGTAAAATAAAATCATTCGGAGAATAGACCGACTGCCAAAACAGCTGAAATAGGATATAGAGAAGCAGTCATTGAGTCAGCTCTTCTTGAAATATCTTCTTCGAGATTTGGAATAGAAATTCGTCGACCTTGACAATCTGTAAATTCAGCACCTAATTCAGAATAAACAACGTGATCAGCAGTCATTTTGATGGCTCGCAGTCCTGAAGATAATTCAATTTGTTCAGTTTTGGCTAGAAGCAATGCTCTAGAGCGAGCGTGATATCGATAATCATCATATGCTTCAGGAAAAAATTGACCAAGGCCAAAAATCCCCGATTTTCTCAAGGAAAAGAGTAATGACTGCTCTGACTTCTGATCCCGAAATGATTCTGGAAGATCTAGACGCTCAGAATCGGAGAGCGAATCCCAAACTTGACCAATTTCCCTAGCAAGTAAAATAACTCGTTTAAAATCACGAAGGGAGAGAGGAATGGCTAGAATAGACCGAACATCTTCGCTAAGTGTTGGAGAATCTAAACGAGGCAAGTTTGAAGTTGGTGAAAATTGCCGTTCGATAAGCCCTGGCAGTGAGCAAAATTTCTGACTTTTCAATACGCACTCGATTCGAGCAACTCTTTGCAACATATAGTCTACCAGAAAGTTTAGTAATAAGAAATATTAGAAAGAAAATAAACAAAAAATTAATACAGATAAATAGAAACTAAATAGTGATACTTAGAATCTTGGCTTTGGTTTGTAACAATTTCTGCAGTAGACTGGTCTGCCTTCAGATGGCTTAAATGGCACCTGGCATGGCTGGCCGCACTTGCTGCATGTAGCGTCAAACATTTGTCTGTCTCCTCTATCTTCGAATCCCATATTTTATTACACCGTTTTTTATTTTAATTGTACTTCGATTAATAAACCACCGTAAATATAAATGGAAGCTTTTTGACTTATTTCTTTAAATAAGCCTTATTTATGACGATTTCATCCTTTGGCCAGTCTTCATGAAACCCATTTACGCCAGTTTTTGAAGACTCGATTTCTTCAACAACGCTCTGGCCAGAAATAACTTTGCCAAAAACTGCATAGCCATCATTTGTTGAAGAGTGGTTTAGAAATTTATTATCTTTAGTGTTTATGAAAAATTGTGCTGTAGCACTGTTTGGCTCATCAGTCCTAGCCATTGCGACAGTAAATTTTTCGTTTTTTAGACCGTTGTTAGATTCAAGAACTATTGGCGGACCAGTGCGTTTTTCCTTTTTATCTACGCTAAAGCCACCACACTGAACCATGAAACCTTTGATAACTCGATGGAATATAGTTTTGTCATAGTGTTTCATATCCACATATTTAAGGAAATTTTCAACAGTTATTGGAGCTTTAGCTCGATTAAGTTCGATTTCGATTATCCCCTTGTTTGTTTCTAGAACAACGATTTCTAAGTGTTTTGACATAAATGAGGAATAGACAAAAAGAAATTTAATCTTAGCAGCTAACGTTTTTTCTTTGAGCGAAGATTTTTCTTAGGTTTTTTATTATTTGTAGAAGAAGCTCGCTTTGATGCTTGCCTTTTTTTAGACGACAATACAGATTTCTTACGAGAAGATTTTTTCAATAGAACGATTGGAGATGACATTGCAGTGGCGAGTCGTTTTTGCATAAGAGATTGATGAAATGATTGATCAAGGTTAAATGTAACTCGTTCAAATTCATCAGAGTTTACAGTGATCGTTTTATCATGACCACAACGAGAGCAAGAAAAAGAACCTAAAGAAAGATCTAAACTTCGAGGAACCTTACCACAACCATTACAAATTTCAAGGCAATTTTCCATTTCATTTGTCATTTACACCTTAAATATAAAAAGATTACCAAAAATTGTTACAAAATAGAAAGATAAATGTATAAATTATTCGCTTGCGTGACCGTTTTTGACCATTTGTTTGAAGATTGAAATTGGAACATGAACAGAAACATGAGAAGAGCAATTTGGACACAGGAAACTTTCCTGCTCATCTTTAGAGATTTTACCGCAATTAGCGCAAATTTCAACCATGTTTTTCAAACAAGCACCTAGAGGATAAGTAACCAAATAGGATTATAATTACGCGAGTTTAAGGCCATTTTGAACATGCTTATTGACAGTGGCTAAAACAACCCCAGATTCCGTAATAAAACCAGTTGTCAAAACCTCTGAAACAAAATTGGCGATTTGTTTTGGGGGAAAATTAACTACGCACAAAACTTGTTTTCCAACCAATTCTTCCTTTGAATACAAATTGGTTATCTGAGCACTTGATCTTTTTTGACCTAAAGGCCCTAGATCAATAGTAAGTTTGTATGCAGGTTTTTTAGCTTCTGGAAAATCTTCGATCTTCAAAATAGTGCCAACACGAATATCGACTTTTTCAAAATCAGCCCACGAAATAGTGTCCATAACAACCACATTAGAAAATCATAAAAATTTAACATTAAGTTGTTTTGATTTGGGAAGTTGATTTCTTAAGCGACGACCTTTTATGAAAGCACAACCAAGGTTGAATTCGCCATAACGGACAAGAACATAACCATCAGATGTTGAATCAGTCTGAGAATCTGTTATGTCCATATCTTCACCCTTAAGGAATAGAAGTGAAGATTCGCGATCTAAATTGACAATGTTACGATTGACTAAATATCCAAAATAGTGGAAAAGATTTGATGTTGGTTTAATTCCAGCATCGATTCTTGCGATTAAAATTCCACTTGAAACCATAGTTGGACGATCTAAATTGATTTGAGACCCAAGAGAAATCCTTCCGTTTCCGCAGTCGTATAATTCAAGACCAGTAAAAAGATCGCTAGATAGCCCAAAACGATTCTCTAAGTAATCGAAAACTTGTTTTCTAATGTGAATATTGCAGCGAGAAATCATTTGGTCACCTTTACTAAGAAAAACCCATCAGTATCGTTCTGATGAGGCCAGATTCGAACGCATTTCTCAATAGAAGAATCAAATTCTAAGTCTCTAAAAGACTTAAGACCCTTTGAATGATTAAGACCTTCGATTGAAATGGATTCGAGTTTTGCATCGGGACGTTTTTTTAATAAATAATCAATAACTGCCTCGTTTTCTTCTGGAGCGAACGTACAGGTAGAATACACCATCGAACCGCCTTCCTTAAGAAGGTCAA
The DNA here is from genome assembly GCA_964654575.1 of Microcaldota archaeon. Classification (GTDB taxonomy): domain Archaea; phylum Micrarchaeota; class Micrarchaeia; order Anstonellales; family Bilamarchaeaceae; genus Bilamarchaeum. Next base: position 3,701 of record CAZZKB010000024.1, read on the forward strand.
AACCTTTGAGAATCAATTGCTTCTGAAGATTTGCACATGAAAGTATTTTTCGCTCAGACCAGATCCTAAAAACATCATAGTTTTTTCTTGCAGTCCCTTCAGCAGAACAGGGAGCGTCAAGAAGAACGTGATCGAATTTAAGTTCTGGGTAAGTACGAAAATCTTGATTTGTGATGATAGTGTTGAGTGCACCTAAGCGCTCCACATTGAAGCGTAGTGCCCGAATGCGACCATAATCAATATCATTAGCCACAACTGCCCCTCGATTTTGCATTATTGCTGCAAGTTGAGTCGTTTTTGAACCGGGAGCGGCACACGAATCGAGAATAAACGGATTGTCATTTTTTTCGATTTCGCTTGAAAGAACAAGTGGCGGAAGCATTGAAGTAAGTTCTTGAATGTAGATTTTACCTAAAAAATGCTCTAGTGTGGAGCCAATTTCTAAATTATCAGATACAAAGGCATAATCGCACCAAGAAACAGGTTTTGACTCAATGCCATAACCAGAAAAACGAGATAAAATTTCATCTTTTGTTGCTTTGATCGTATTAATTCGGTATGATTTTGGTCGAAAAGATTTGATAGACTCTAAGAATGAATCCTGATCATCGACAATTGAGCAATATCGCTCCTTAAACAATTCTGGAATCTCGCTTTTCATAGGAAAGAAAACAAGCAATAGAAGGATTTTTTAATACAGACTTTGTAGATGTGTTCAATGCGATACAAAGAGCTTGTTGAAAAATACCTCCTAGATGACGAAGAATCTGCAGTCCCACAAGCAAAGACTTTTGAAAAAGCTCATTTGGAAAATGACACTGAAGCAGAGTTGTCAAATATTGAAAAAATTGAGAATTCGATAGAGAGTGAGGACTATCAGGAAGTCGAAAACGGTTTAGAAATGCTGCGTGGCGTGGAAGACACTTTTTGGCTTGAGTATTTTGCAGCAACTTCTGAGAACAAACAAGCTAGAGAAATCGCAACTCAGTTGCTTGACAGACAAGAAAAATCACTTAGAGCAATAACAATAGCTTCTGAATTTGCAGACACTAGAAACGATGCACTAGTACGACTTGGTTCGATGCTAGATCAAATTAACGATCCAGCCACAAAAGCACTGGTTGCGAAAAATCACCCTCAGAAAGAGAAGAGATTGAGTGCAATAAAAACAATTAATGAAAGCTCAATTATTTCAGAGATAGCAAGATCATCTAAATACGAGGATTCTAGGTGGAGCAGTTTACTTAAATTGAAAAGTCAGGGAGGGGTAATAGATAACCTTCTTGAAAGAAAATATTCGCTAATAAATTTATTTGACGCAGTACTTGAAAATGAAAACACAAAAAGCACAGAGTTGATTGTCGAGAATTTGGATGCAGTGCGAGAAGTCCTAAAAGGCAAAAATGAACAAGAAATAGCCCAATCGGCAAGTAAAGCGGCTGGATTTTACAAAGAAGTTCTTGCGTGCATCGCATGCAGATCTAAAAACCCCAAATCAAGACAATCGGCACTAGAATCGCTTAATAATGACTACAAAAAACTGAGTATAGTTGCAAGTAATTCTTCATATCGAGATTCAACAGATGTAGCAATTGGAAAATTGGGAAGTATGCTAGATCAGATTAGTGATTCTGAAACACTTGCACTAATAGCAAATCATCATCAGGACGAGCAGGTTAGAAGAGATGCGATTTCGAAAATAAGTGATGCTGAAGTATTAAGAAAAATTGCCAAATTTTCAAGAAAGCCAGAGATAAAGAATATTGCAATTGCTAAAATAAGTCATCTTTCAGACGATGAATCGGCAACAATAATAGATAGAATAGCCAGGGAAAAACGAAGTGGAATAAAACAAAAAGCTAAGAAAAAGAAGATAGTGATACAGCAAGATCATATTAGGTTGGATAAAGAACCAGTAGTAAGAGAGACACCGAGAATAAATCAAAAGGTAGAAGTAAAAACAGAGCCCGAAATCGAAAAAGAAGAAACAAAAGGTAGTGGTGGATTTTCTTCAATAATAAGAACAATTAGAGACTTGCTTGGTTTTTAGAATAAAGTAGTTTGACCACCAAGATCAACAAAATTTCCAAACCTAATTCCAATACGCCTAATTTCAAGAGGGTTTTCAGATAGAAACTCTTTGATTAATTTGATAGATTCATCTTGGGTAGAAGATTGCCAGTTTTTTGGATTTTTGAATGACTCCGACTTAGTGTGAGTTTTCATATCCTCAGTTATGAAGATAATACTAAGAGTGCGATATGCTTTTTTTGAATTCATCAGCCACTCCTTTGCACCAGAATCAATGTCAGAAAGTTTTGACATGAGTTGTTCAATATCTCGCGTTTTTTCCTTAAGGGTTCCGATACGGCTTATACCAAGTTGTTCTTTTTCTTCACCCAGTTCTTTTGGATAGTCACCACGACCTAGACATAGGAGCCAATGAGATGTTTTTTTGCCAAAACATTCAACAAGTTGAATTGGATCTGCTTTTGTTAGATCAGAAACTTTAGCGACCCCTAATTTCGATAAAACGTCCGAAGTTTTTTGACCTATTCCAGGAACATCTAAAACTGCTGAAGAGGATATAAGTTCGAATTCTTCTTTTTCATCAATAATTTTTAGACCATTTGGTTTTGATAGCGAAGCTGTCATTTTTGCACCTAAAATTGAAGGAGCAACACCAATAGTGCAAACTAAACCAGTCTCTGTTTTAATTAAAGATTTAATTTGAGCAGCTTTTCTAGCAGCAAGATCATCTTGAGCATTCCACTCATCGATACTTGATTGAACTACTCGATATAGATTGGATCTGATAATTTGATCAATAGTAGAGGAAATTAATTCGTAATAATCTCGATCCATAGGAAGAAAAACAGCGTCAGATGGAGCAAGTTTTTTGGCAGAAATAATTGGCATTCCGGCTTTGATACCGTATTTTCGACCAAGATAATTTACTGACCCGACAACCCCCGAATCTTCAGTTCTGCCACTATAGACACATACTGCAAGAACTTTTCCAGAATATTGGGGATTTCTTAGCTCTTCAACTTGAGCATAAAAATAGTCCATATCTATGTGAATAAACACGAATCAACAATGGACAAAAGATTAAATAAAGAGAAGCCAGAAGGCTAATTATTGGTGAAAGGCAATGATAGCTAAAATCAAGGATTTGCTTGGAGTAAAAAACAATAAACATGAGAGCAATTTCATTGAATTTAGAGATGGGCTTGGAAACTTCAAGCTCATGCACCCAAGAGAATGGAAATACGAACCGGAAATGGCATACTACGAAGGACAGTATTCGATTTGTTTTGAGGGCAGAGAAGGAGTTAAGTTTTGTGTAAGCCTTGAGTCATTTGAAAAAGGAGATTTTCTAAAACTAGGCAAAGCAAAGCTTGAAGATCAAAAATCGAGCGGAATAGGAAACGTAAGAGAAGCTAGATTTAAGGGAGAAGCTTGTTTGATAAAGGAATTCGTAATCGAAAGCGGAAAAAACAAAATAAAGGGCAAAACCTTACTCGTAGCCAAACATAAGAAACTAATTGAAATCAGCGAGTATTGGCCAGAGAAAAATGAAAACGCACACAGAAAAACACTGGATAAGGTCGAAGACTCACTAGATTTCTAGTAAAAGATATATTTATATACTCTTTTATCCACTAATAATAACTAATTAACGCGAGGTGTAAACATAATGATATCAAAAATAAACAATTTCGTTAGTGGTTTTGTCGGCGGTTTGATGGGAAACGCTCCAAAGAAGACAGCAGTAAAGAAAGCTCCGACAGTAAAGTGCACACACAAGAAAAAGTGCAAGTGCAATTAAATTCATAATTTTTCTAAGTATTCTTCTTCTACTAAATGAAGCTTTGCTGGGATAATGATGCAAAAAGGCGTTGAGCCTAAGTCAGAACGTTTTGTAAGATCTGAAATTTTTCCATAAGTAACTTTTTCATCTAGATAACCTGCTTTTGAGATAACGATTGCCGAATCGAATTCCTTGAGTACTTCAAGAGCATATTTTGCTTCCATAGGTTTTGGTTCAGTGTCAAGTAGAATTAATGTATGAGCATTTGCGATCTGATTATCTCGAATTATTTGGAGAGATGAATTTGGCTTGTAGTTATCTCTTGGATTGACTAGAGTTGCAGTTTTTCCAAATCGATATGATTGTAGACCTGATTTTCCCATTGCGACTGAGAAGATAGACGAATTGTGAATTATCTTTGTTGTGACATTTGCTGATCTTGCATCGATAAGAAGGGAGACATGAGTTGTTGCCATCATTGGGTCTCCTGAGCAGAGAAGACATATAGACTTTGATTTTGCTTTTTCGATTAGGAATTTGCTCTCGACTTTTTCTCGCGGAATATGAGTTATTTGTTTGCCACTAAGCGATTCGACTGTTTTGATTAGAGACAGGTCAATCGGATTGGTGTATGTTTCGATAAACGATTCGTCGCAAGATTTTATTGCTTCAATTGCTGATAAAGTTAAATCAAATGAAACGCCAGTGCCAATTAATGTTAAAGACATAGGAATTAGTAGAGAGCAAAATGAATTAAAAGCGGCAAGATAAGACGCTGAGGGCTATTTTTGAATATCGACAGTGCTTTTGTTAATAGAAATACCGTTTTGTTCAGAAAACCCAGCATTTACCTCAAGAACGTAAAGTGCCTTTTCTTTTGGTTTGTAAGAAGGGCACGAAATGACGCTTTTGCAGGGCGGCATAGTAATAATATCAACGACAGAGCCATTTTCAGAGATAAATATTGCATCTAGTGGAATTGTAGTGTTCATCATCCAGAAAGAGTAGTAATCAGGCTTGTCGAAAACAAATAACATCCCATCATTTGTACCCAAAGAGTTTCGACCCATAAGTCCTTTCATTTTGGAGAAGAACGTATCAGCAATTTCTGCATTTACAATTACGGATTTTTGACCAGTTTGGATAGTTATTTGCTTAGATGGTTTTGGAGAAGAAGAAAAGATAGAAACGAAAAATAATGAGAATATCAAGAGAATCACGAATAGAATTATGAAAAAATCAGTTTTCATAAATTCAACTTAGATCTTCTTGAATCTAGACTCGAATTTCTTCTGAAGAGCTGGGAAATTTGTATATTCCATATCTTCTTCAGGAAGTCGGTGTGGTTCAAATGGACCGTGTCTTCTCATGTATTCGGCAATCTCGTTTGCTTGAGCACGAACTGAATCATATGCAACATCCTTGAAGATATCCACTGGACCGACCAAATGACCATTTGCCAATTGGAAACCAAGGGCAACTACTCTTGGTGGACCATCGAGTCGAGTTGGACGAGCCTGCTCCATTGAACATGGCATTATTGGACCTTGGTGCGAGCCGCGCATCCAACCAGAGACCAAGTGTGGGAAACTGAATGGCTCAAGTGCTTCACCAACTGAAGGAAGACCAGCTTGGCAGCGAACAATTGCAACTGGATCATCCTTACCAACGTATGAACCGGCAACTAGAGATAATTTGTCAGTTGAAACACTGCAAATTTTTTCATCCTGTGAAACTTTGTTTCCAACCCCAGGCCAGACACTCTTAATTACGTATCGTGATCTTGAACCAACAAATGCAAGCATTGAATACATCTCATTTGGAGTTGTGAATTCGATTGTTTTTCCTTCGATTGTATCAAGAACTTCGAATTTGAAACCGCCTTGCATGTTTGGATCGATTACTAATCCGGGAGTGTTGAAT
>CAZZKB010000025.1:0-6076 GCA_964654575.1 Microcaldota archaeon
ATCCCACTTTAATTTTTCCAAGTAATCTCTAACATACTGTTTGTCTAGACTCTCGAGAACGCCTGTATCGTATTTTTCTTTCAGCCAATATCTACTCGAATCCGGGGTCAATGTCTCGTCAATTAGTATTACTCTTGTTTTTCCGTTTTCTTCAAGCAATCCAAATTCAAACTTTGTGTCTGCTAAAACCAAACCACAAGAAAGGGCGTATTCTTTTGCGAATTTATAAAGTTCAATTGCTTTTCTTGATACGGTTTCAAAAGTTTCTTTTCCTACAATCTCTGCTGCTTTTTCTTGAGTGATATTTTCATCATGTCCAACTTCAGCTTTTGTAGATGGGGTAAATATCGGCTCTGGCAGTTCACTTCCATTCTTTAGTCCCGGCGGCAATTTTATTCCGCAAACTGACCCTGTTTTTTCATACTCTTTCAACCCACTCCCCGTCAAATATCCTCTTACAACGCACTCAATTGCTAGCGGTTTTGATCTTTTTACTACCATTGCTCGTCCATTCATGCTTTTAGGCACAGTTACTGGCAAGTCCATTGTTAAAAAATGATTTTCTATTATGTGTTTTGTCTTTGCAAACCAGAATGCAGAAAGCTTACTCAGAACTCTTCCTTTTTTAGGTATTCCCTGGGCAAATACAACGTCAAAAGCGCTTAATCGATCTGTTGCAACCATCAACAGTTCTCGTTCGTTAAGTATGTATGTATCTCTGACCTTTCCCTTTCTTAGCAACTTAAGTCCTAAATCAGTCTGAGTTATGGTTTCCATAACTTATATTTTCTAAGATGTCTTTTAATTTTTGCCTGATTCTTTCTGCGGTTGATCAATCAATGCAAAAAATTCCTTCAGCATGTCTATATTCAAGATTGGTTTTCCAAATTCTTCCGTATCATCAACTATTCTCGGACAAGAAGTATTTATGTAGCAGTCATAAACCCAGAAATTATTTATCGGCAATGGCTCAAGCTCATTGGCAACCAATATCGAAGCTTCAAAACCCCGTTTCTCTAGTTCCGCTTTTGCCCATTTTGCAAATCCTGGGTTAAATTGCCCAACCTTTGTACTTAGAAGAACTGCAAACTTCTTGCATGAAAATGCAGCTGCAATAGAACCTTTTCTCCTTTTCTTTAACCTTTCAATATCTCCTCGAACATCATTGACTTTTTTTGTGTAAGTATTATACAAAAATACCGGAATTTTTGGATCTATATCTATCGCCGTTGGGTGAAAAAGTCCATTTCCAACGAACACAACTGCCTCAATTTGTTTTTCAACCTTCTTTATACCTAAAGCATCACAACCAAGTACTTGCCCAGCTTTAGCAGCCCAATATCCAGCCTCAATAAAAACTTCCTTTCCATTTTCTTCAAAAAATTTCTTCATTAAGGGGAATTGATGGTGGTGCTGCACTGTTGTAGCGACGGCAATTTTTTTGTATTGCTCAATGTATGGCAAAACTAGCTTTAGCGAATCAATATCTACATCAATATTATATTCGACGTATTCAACTGGTATTGGAAGGTCTATTTTGACAAATTTATTGTGGCCTACATGAACTATTTTTTCAGCCCCAATCCATCGTGCCTCATCTAGTGCTATATCGCAAGCACCATAGCATGGTGAGGCTGATAAATACACTTCGTGACCCTCTTTTTCATACTGCTTTTGTAATTCCAAGCCTTTTTGCTTTAGGCCTTCTGGAAATTGTATCAATATCTTCATTTTCTTCTCAACACCATTTGAAATTCAATTAGCTACTTTATTATAGTAATAAACACAGAATTTAAATCCGTCACCTAGGACTTTATTCGATAATTTGGTCCAAAAGCCCCTATTGGTAGACTTTTCTCACCATTAAGTAGAAGTACTAATTCTTTCTCAAGTAAATTTTTATCATACTCTTTCTTTAATTTCTTGCACAAATTTTCTAAATTTCTTTTCTGTATTTTTTGTATTCTAGGAATTGAAGATATTTCGAGATCTTGAGGTATTTCTTCTATTTCTCCATCTATAATTCGATTAATAAACGCAAGTTCAATTTGATTAATGTCCAGAGGCGATTTAGGTCTATTGCTATTCTTTCTCTTATTTCGTAGTTCCTTTTCCTTGCCCTTTTGCATCAATTCACTTTCTTCTTCTATGTTTTTAATTCTACACGATCATATCTTTCTAATGACTTGGCTTAGGAGCGTAAGTCCAATCCGTTCTTCTAAAATAGGTCAGTTTAAAACTCACAGTGGGGTTTTAATCGACTATCTGTATATGGATAACAAATCAGACATCACCCTTGTTTTCATCAATTGTTGGGCTACAACCCACGAGTTTGAGTGGTCACATCAAACCAAATTGCCTTTCAATCTGGTTTTTCACAATTCTCGCGGACATGGTAGAAGTACGATTGATTCGTCCCCTTTTCTCGATTCAGCAGCCAATGACCTATCAGAATTGCTCGAACATTTGGATATTCGATCTGCTCACTTTGTTGCCCACAGCATGGGCAGTTTAATTCTTACTATTTATGCAACTCAGAATCCAACTGCTCTAGATATAAAATCACTCACATTCGTTTGCCCTCCTGCTGGAAACCCACTAAATACATTTCCACTTCGCTCTCTTCTGCCAGGCAACTTAGATCCACTTCTAGAAAGCTTCGAAGGTGGTGTTTTAGGTCGTTTGGCCGACTTCACCCACAGTGTTCGATTATTGCGTTCCTTACTTCATTTGGCTACTCGCGGTGGTGGCGTGAATGTAGGCTCAGAACAGTTCGATTTTCTATTAGATAATGTTCTTGTTCGCAGAGAAGGTGTGAGGTTTGCACTTCAATCAATGATTCGTGATGGAGATCGGGTCGGTGCATTAATGGACACTATTCGTCATCCCTCGCTGCTTATTTCAGGTGGTCGAGATTTTTTTGTCAAGGCTATTTCTATTGATGAAATTAGGCGTCGAATTCCACACGCTGCTCATGCTCATTTTCCAGATGCAACTCATGCTCCAATGTTTGAATCAGCAGCTCATTTTAATCGCACTCTAGCTGAATTTGTTATTCGTGCCGATGCTCAGACTGATTCTCCGCTACCTCGAGCAGGTTGATCTGTTTTTGCAAATGCAAGATCGCAGCTACTCTCCATTATGTCTTCAGTATATCTAACTAATTTGTCGCATTTTTCGACCAGTGTTTTTAATGAAAGCATTTTGCCCTGATTTTTATCTTTTTTTATTTTCTCATCTAGCTCTTTAGCCATCTGTGTGTATTTCTTCTTCGTCTGCTGGTATGTTTTATTATCTACATCATTATTGACGTAAGTTTCATAAGATGCACTATACATCACATGTATTAATTTAATCAAATTTGCAACATCTTCACTTCTCTCAACTCCACTGCTCGTGTTGCAAATATCTTCTAAGTGGTCACTTATTTTCTCAATGCTCTTAGCAACCATTGTTTTGAATACGACTTCTCGCTCTCGTCCCATCCCAAGTGCAACATTTCGTAATAAAAGAAGATACAGGCGGTCCACATCGTCTTCTTTTCTAGCTATCTCGACTCCAACATCTGCACCATCAGTATATTTGCCTATCACAATTCCAAACATTCCGTTTGTAACATTATATTCTCTTTTTATTATCCCCTCGATGTCGAGCTCATCATACGATAATATTCTCAATATCAATTCATCTCCATTTTCGTCAGTTATTTCGACTCCGGATAAAACTCGTCTAGCTTCTTCAGCAACTGTACTTATTCCACTTCCCCGTAATACTATTTTCCCTGCTCCGCCAACGTATGCAGAGACTATGTTCCTCATTATTGTGTCTTTTTCCTGATTTACTGTGCTAATCGTGCAGGTTTTCAATTCTTTATTCTCTTGCTTTAGCGATAATGTTATTGTCCCGTCGCTATTTTGAACCAAATAAAGCGGATCTCCCTTTTTTACTCCTCGATTGCTAATCCATTCATGAGGTAGTGAGACAATATATGTATTTCTTCCAGTCAATTGTACTTTTCTTGGAGTTTCCATATCAACAGCCTTTGGTATATGCCAACAATACCAACATATATACAATTTGCGCAAAGTTTATAAATAATTTCGTGTGCATCTAAATCATGGCAATAATGAGAGATCCGGTTAAATTTACTTTGGATGCGAATCTTCGAGATGGTACTTCTGCAGAAAAACTCGGAAGAAAATTAAGAGAAAAATACAAACCAACTTCTGAAACCTCATCTGTATAATTTCTATTATCAAATCAATTAAGTTTAATCTATTTATCTAAGTTTATCTCTGATCCCGTTCGTTTTTCTTTACTATTTATCGTGCTTTAAAACTCTAATGTTATTTTAAATATTAATTATTCTCAATTGGTATATATCGTATATACAAGAATATATACTATAAACATAAGGTATATAAATAAACTAAAATACTATATATTCAGTGAGAATATGAAAGTACAACTAAAACACGATGCAACAAAGAAATATCGAGACATTGCGTTTGGTTCATCTGCTGAGAAAAGTTTCTTTGCAATGGAAGCAAGAACTTTCAGAGTTTCGTGCGAACCAAGAATGCAATAATTTCGATCTAATTTGAAAAAAGAGCTTTTTGTAATTAAAAATTTATAAAATTAAAATATTAAAAAAAAATTCTAATTAGTACATCTCGTCTTCCTGTTTTACTCCTCGCTGTTGTAATTCAGAAAGTCTTCGCAAGATTATCTTCTGCTCAGCACTTGCAACTATCTTTCTTGTTCTTTCAACTGCATCTGGGTTAACAGACATTGAAGTAATTCCGAATTCTACTAACTTTTCAGCAAACTCTGGATATACTGAAGGTGCTTGACCACAGAGCGAAGTAGTTACTCCATACTTGCCACAAATTGTGATAATCCTTCTTAATGATCTGATAACTGCTTCATTTCGCTCATCAAATCCTTGGGCCATTGTAGCATTATCTCGGTCAATACCAAGAGTCAACTGTGTCAAGTCATTAGTTCCGATCGAGACTCCATCTATTCCCTCTTCACAGAATTGATCTATAAGTACAACTGTTGATGGGACTTCTACCATTATCCACAATTTAAAGTCTCTTGTTCTGTGCAATTCAACTTCCTCAAGTATGTCCTTAATTGCTCTCAATTCACCAATTCTTCGGATGAATGGGATCATAAGCCACAAGTTCTTCAAGTGGTATTCTTCTCGAACCTTCTTTATTGCCTCTAATTCCATCTTAAAGAGCTCTGGCTCTCTTATGTATCTAGAAGCGCCACGATAGCCCATCATCGGGTTCTCTTCCTTTGGTTCATACTTGTCACCGCCTTCCAAGTTTCGATACTCGTTAGTCTTAAAGTCGGTTGCTCGATAGACTACTGGTCGTGGGTAGAATGCTCCGGCAAACCTTCGCAAGCCATCAGCAAGCTTATCTACAAACTCTTGTCTTCTTCCTTCTTCGAGCATCTTTCGTGGGTGCTGACCAATTTCAGCAATCATGAATTCGGCCCGCAATAGTCCAATCCCATCTGCCGGTAATTTAGATATTTTTTCAGCCTGATCGACATCTGCTAAATTAACATATATTTTAGTTCCTGTAATCTGGCTTCCAGCAGAAATAACTGCATGAGAAACTTCTTCGCTCGATTTCTTTGCCACAACATCGTGAGTTGAAATTATTCCTTCATAAACAATACCATGGCTTCCATCTACGCTAACATCCATATCGTCCTTGAGCACTTTTGTAGCGTTTCCAGTACCAACTACACACGGGACTCCCAATTCTCTAGAAACTATTGCAGCATGTGAAGTCATACCACCAGTATCTGTAATAATCGCAGCAGCCTTCTTCATTGCTGGTACAAAATCAGGAGTAGTCATCTCAGTAACTAACACATCTCCTTTCTGTACTATTTTAATTTCAGCTGATGATCTAACTATCCTTACTCTTCCCATTCCCATACCTGGAGATGAACCTAATCCTCTGACAATTATTTTAGCGCTACTAACACTCTGCTGCATAGTTTTCTCCTCCTTTTTCTCTTCTTTCTTTGCCTCTGTTTTTGAAGCTCCAAC
>CAZZKB010000025.1:6176-9424 GCA_964654575.1 Microcaldota archaeon
ACTTTTATGAGCATCCAAGGCTGCTTTACGACAATCTTGTTCAAAATCATCAAACTGTCTTTCTTTATACTGTATGTATCTGGAGTCACTTGACCGCTAACGACTACTTCTCCAAGTCCAAATGCAGTTTCAATCGATATTACTCCTCGATCCTGAGTTAGTGGGTCTACAGTAAACACGACACCTGCTTTTTCAGATTGCACCATCATCTGAACGACTGCCGCAAGGCCTACTTTCATATGGTCAAATTTATTCTCGACTCGATAGAAAATCGCTCTTGGCTCAAAAAGTGATGCCCAACACTCTTTCACTGCTTCTACTACTGCCTCAGGGCCATAAATATTCAAATATGTTGATTGCTGACCTGCAAAACTTGCTGTAGGTAAATCTTACGCAGTAGCGCTGCTTCGAACTGCAACATAAACTTGTCTTCCGCTCATTTCACAGAGTTTTTTATACGATTCTATCGTTTCGTGTTGTATTTCATGTGGCATCTGTCCGCCAATAATCATTTTCTTTATCTTTTCAGATGCTTCCATCAATTTGTCATTATCGTTAACATCAAGGCTATTCAATATCGAAGTTATCTCATCGATAAGGTGGTTGTGCTCCAAGTGCTTAAAGTAGCTCCCGCTTGTGACGACAAAACCATTTGGTATCGGAAATCCGTTTTGGAGCATTTCGCCCAAATTTGCTCCCTTTCCACCTGCTTCTGCAAGGCTCTTCTTACTCAACTCACTAAACCACATGACGTCTTTCATAGATAATACACCGGCTAAGAATTTGTTAAGTCGATTTCGTCGCTGTAGTTTATAAATGTGTTTTCAAAAAAAGTTGTTTTTAGATAAAAATTGTGTTCATAAATGACTCTATGCTATTTGTTTTTTTATCTCCGCCTCAATGCTTTTAGCATCGAATCTTCCATTGGTTTTTCTAACCACTTTTCCAATTATGAAAAATATTGCCTTCTCTTTACCTGCCTTATAATCGAGAATCGATTGCTTATTTTCACTAATCGCGATTTCACATTCTTTTCTAAGTAATTCGCCATCATCAGATTTTAGTAGATTCATTTCCTTTGCAATCTGCACAACTGCCTCTTTCTTGCGGCTTAATCTCCTATTTATCAATTCTCTAAGCAATTTTTCCGCTCCGTTATCGGTTATTTTTTGATCTAAGAACAATCTATACACTTCTTCAACATCCAAAGTCGTAATTTTGCTTCCTCGCAGATGTAGTTGTGAATTATTCAACTGTTTTCTAAGCGGCCCTCTCATCCAGTTGGCAAGGGCTTGTGCTGGAAACTTTCCTGCCAATTGTTCAAATGCATCTGCAAATTCTTTTTCAATTACCATCACCGCAGCATCGCCTGGAGTTATCGTGTATTGTGCCGTTATTCGCTGAGATCTAATATCTGGCAATTCTTCAAGTTTTCCAGTTATATCTTCCCATATTTCTTTAGTTATCACAATCGGTCTAATATCTGGGTCTGGAACATACCGGTAATCATCAGCTGTCTCTTTCTTTCTCATTCTTATCGTAATGCCGCTGTTTTCATCAAAATGCCGTGTTTCCTGCACTATTTCTAATCCTTGCTCAATCTGCGTCTGCTGTCTCTTTATTTCAAAGTTTAGCGCATCAGCAACATTTGAAAACGAGTTAATATTTTTTATTTCGACCCTCTTTCCGCCTCGAATGCTCACATTTGCATCTATTCTCATCGACCCTACTTCGTTCTTTATAAGATCAAAATATCTTAGGTATTCTTCTAGTTTTGAGAGAAATTCTTTTGCTTCCTGTGGGCTTCTCATATCTGGTGCAGTAACTATTTCAGCTAGTGGCACTCCACTTCGATTATAATCGACAAACCCCTTTCTCAATTCATACCTTCCAGGATCCTCTTCAAAATGCACTTCCCATATACCGACATTGAGTAATCTTCCTTCCTTTGCAATTGGTTTAGAAGTTCTCTGATATCCAGAAGGCAAATCTGGGTAAAAATAATGCTTTCTTAAAACGACTATTTCCTGATCCAGCTGAGGCATTGCATTTAGTACTTTTGCGATCTTAAGGGCGTTTTGTATTGCCTTAGAATTAATTCCAAATGGTTTAGCACCAATTTGGCCGCTACAAGTTGGACAAATATTCGTGTTTGGCTCTTGGTGGCCATAATCGGTCGGACAACTACAGAATAGTTTAGATTTTGTATTTAGTTGGACATGAATTTCAAGACCTATTACTACGTTATTTTCGTTTTGGTTCATTGTTTGTCCAACTCCTCGATTTCTTTCATAACTGAAAGCACTTTAGCTTCTCCAAATTTCTTTGCTTGTATTTGGAAGCCTGGTCTAAATTTGCCTATCTTTCCGTAGGGTATGCTTCCAGCAGGAATTCCAGCTATATTTGCCGGAACTGTCAAAATATCAGCTAAATACATCTCAAGTGGATTGTTATTTTTTTCTCCTATTTTCCAAGGTAAGCACGGCATCGTTGGTCCAAGCAAAACGTCGTATTTTTCTAAGATTGAATTTATTTCGTTTTTTAGTACTTCTCGAGCGCGCAATGTTTTTCCATACCAAGCATCTTGATATTCTTTAGTCGTAATAAACGAGCCGAGCATTATTCTTCGTTTAACTTCAGCTCCAAATTTTTCTCCTCTTAATGTCGAGACAGTTTCAACTAAATCTTCTATTTCTTCTTTAACTTTGCCATATCGTAGGCCATCATAGCGCTGCATTGCACTTGAAAACTCTGCAAAAACAGCCAAATAGTAAATCGGTATCGCGTATTTGAGTGTCGGGATTGAAACTTCAGTTATCTTATGTCCCTTTTTAGCAAGTTTTTCTTTCAGCTCTTCAAATATTTTGAGTATTTGCGGATCCGCTCCTTCAAGAAATTCTTTTGCAACTGCAATATTTAGTTTGTCAGTTTGTTTGTACTCAAATTCAACTTCATTATTTTTCTTAGAACCAAACGTTGTCTGATCTTTCTCATCTCGTCCTGAAATAACTTGAAGCATCAACTTGTTCTCATCAACTGTCTTTGCGATGGGGCCTATTTGATCAAAACTCATCGCCAAGTCTCCCAGGCCAAATCGTGAAACCAGTCCATATGTTGGTTTGATCGAGCTAACTCCACAAAAAGATGCTGGGCATCTAATCGAGCCACCCGTGTCAGATCCAAGTGCAATGTCACAAAATCCAGCCGCAACTGCAGCAGCACTAGCTCCACTGCTTCCTCCAGGAACA
>CAZZKB010000026.1:0-5832 GCA_964654575.1 Microcaldota archaeon
TTAAGTTCACGATATCTGTTTCTGATAGTAACTTCAGTTACACCAGCAACATCAGCAACTTCCTTCTGAGTCTTCTTCTCACCGTGCATTGCTGAAGCGATGTAGACTGCTGCTGCTGCAACACCAGTTGGACCTCGACCAGAGATCAAACCTTTCTTTAGAGCCTTCTTGATTAATTTGACTGCTTCTTCCTGAACTTCACCACCTAATTTAAGGGCAGTTGAGAACTTAGGAACGTATTGTGCTGGATCAGTCAATGGTACATCAACATCCAATTCTGCCTTAAGGAATCGATATGCTCGGCCGATTTCCTTCTTCTCAATACCAGAAGCTCGAGAAATTTCATCAAGAGTTCTTGGGATACCCTGGATTCGGCAAATACCATAAACTACTGCCGCAACAACACTCTCAATCAATCTTCCTCGAATAAGCTCTTCTTTTACTGCTTTTCTATAAAGTAGTGCAGCACTTTCCTTAATGTTTTCTGGCAAGCCCAATGATGAAGCAACTCGATCTAATTCTGCTAGTGCAATTACAAGGTTTCGCTCCATTGAAGTTGCAATTGAAACTCTCTTATGCCATTTTCTCATACGATAAAGCTGAGCCTGTTTCTTTGGAGAAATCTTACCTCCTCGAATATCTCGGTTGTATTGATCGATTTCTGTTACAAGACCCTTGTTTGGCTTCATGTATTTGATTGGAGCCCCACCACGAGCCTTCTTTTCTTTTTGCTCAGCGTCAAAGGCACGCCATTCTGGACCCTGATCTTGAATATTCTCTGCGATAATAAGGCCGCAGTTGCCGCACAACAATTCACCTTTTTCATAATCACGAATAACTCGCTCACTTTTACATTCTGGACATTTTGTCGATGTTGAACCCATTTTATTCCTCCGCTAAAGAAATACATTTTTAAAAATTGCGTTATTTTAATGATGTTAGGGATTTATATACTTTTCGGTTTTTTTAAATAGATTTATCGTCAGCAGCTCAGACGTGAAGCCGACATCTCTGCATCCTCAATTATAGCTTGTTCATCGACGTTAAGTAGTTTTCGATTTTCCATAACAACTCTGCCATTTATTATTGAATCTGACACATTTTGAGGCCCAGCAGAAAAGACAAGATTAGAAAGCATATTGTTTTGAGGTTGCATATTTGGCAAACGCTCAAGTAGTACGATATCTGCAAGCTTTCCTACTTCGATTGACCCGCAATCAAATCCAAGAGCGCGTGCTCCATTAACAGTAGCAAATGCAAAGACTTTTTCTACAGGCAAGATATCTGCCCTCCAATAATGGTGTCGCTGAAGTAATGCTGCCATTTTCATAGTTTCGAACATATTTAGTGAATTGTTGCTTGCAGCACTGTCAGTCCCTAGGCAAACATTAGCACCAAGTTTATCTAGTTCAGTTATTTGACAAATACCTGCAGTTGCAAGTTTTAGGTTGCTAATTGGGCAACTGGCAACTGAAACTCCAGATTTTCCTGCAATAGTCATTTCCCTTTTTGTAAGCCAACCACCATGAGCAAGGATTGAGTCAGCATCCATCAAACCAATTGAATCTAAGTACTCGTATGGATATTTACCACGTTTATTTAATGTGTCAAAAATCTCTTTTCTTGTTTCAGAAACATGAATCTGGTATTTTAGGCCTTTCTTCTTAGCCAATTGCTTTGTTTTAATCAAAAATTCTTCTGAACAAGTATATGGAGCATGTGTACCGATTGAAGTTTGTAGAAGAGGAGTAGAGTAAGAAGTTGTTTCTGAAATTTCAGATAGAAGTTTCTTTGTTAAAGACTTCTCTTCGCCACCATCGATAGTGTCAAGAGGAGAGCGGGAAATTGAACCACGAATACCGAATTTTTTTGCAGCACTAAAGATAGGTTTTGTATCAAAAAGAGACATCTCTGCAAAACAAGTCGTACCACTTCTTATCATTTCGCAAAATGCAAGTGCCGCTGCAGATTCTAGATCAGAAGGCTTTTGACGCGCTTCCATAGGCCAGATTTTCTGACTAAGCCACTCTTGAAGTGGAAGATCTTCCCCTAGACCACGCATTGCAGTTAGTGCAACATGAGTATGTGAATTGACTAAGCCGGGAATTGCAATTTTGCCTTTTGCATCAATAACGAATTCTGCCTTTTCGATATTGTTTGAGTCTTTTGAAATTGAACTGATAGAATTTTCTTCTATGTAAATAGAGCCGCCTATGACTCCGGAGGGGGTTAGGATGGAAGTATTTTTTATGAACAATGACATGCGTTAAATACCCTTGTTGAATGCCTCTTTAATGTTTTCAATAGTGTCATTGATGATTTGTGCTGCTCCTTTTTTGATGATAAAGCGCTTGTCTCCCCTAACTCGACCAGCTTTTGCATGAATCGTGCCCTTCATAACTTCCTCAAATCGAGCTGCCTTCTCCGGATCAACACTTACAATAAATCGACCAGCGCTTTCTGAATAAAGAAGTGAATCGACATCATCTGGACATGTGTTGTTGATTAGTGAAAGGTCGATTTCAGCCCCTAAACCTAGACCAAGAGCAGACTCGGCAAACGAAACAGCAATACCCCCATCAGAAACGTCATGAGCTGACTGGACGAGCCCTTCTTCGATAGCTGCTGAAAGTGCTCGATAAAGAGGCAAATTTTCTTCAATGTAGAGGTTAGGATGATTGTTGCCAACTGAACCATACAACTTGTAGAAGTCGCTTCCACCTAACTCGGGTCGAGTTTTTCCAAGAACATAAATGATTGCACCGGCAGACTTGAATTCGCTACTAACTGCTTTTGAGATATTATCAATTTTTCCAAGAACAGTTACCAGGAGAGTTGGTGGTATCGAGTATTTCTTTTCAGTTGAGTAATAATCGTTCTTCATACTGTCTTTTCCTGAAATAATAGGAATCGAGTATGCAGTAGCACAGTCGTAGAGTGCAATGCAAGAGCGGACTAATGAACCAAGCTTATATTCTCCATCAGGTGTCTTTGTCGACTGAATTGGATCAGGCCAGGAGAAATTATCTAAACAAGCAAGGTAGCCAAATTTAGCCCCTGTTGCAATAGCATTTCGCACTGCCTCATCAAATGCAAGTGCAGACATAGCATATGAGTCCTGAACAAATTTTGGACAGATACCATGCGAAATAACAAGTCCTTCGTTTGAGTCGTAAACTGGTCGAATGACACCAGCGTCACTTGGCCCAATCATAATAGGCTTAATGACACTAGTTCCCTTAACCTCGTGATCGTATCTTCTAATCACACGCTCTTTTGTAGTAATATTTGGACTTGAAAGTAGTTTTTTGAGCACTTCAGCTTGATCGTGATCTGGAATAACAGGCTCGGTAAAGACAAGTTTTTTCCACGAAGCCTTAAGCTTCATTTGCGGAACTCCTTCATGTAGAAATTCCATATCTAAATACGCAACAGTTTCGCGATTGTATAAACAATGGAACTTGCCACTAGTTGTAAATTTTCCGACGACGCTTATTTCGACATCAAATGTTTTTGCCAATGCAGACAGCTGGTTAATTTTATCTGGAGATACTGCAAGAGTCATGCGCTCTTGTGATTCGGAAACTAATATTTCCCATGGATCAAGACCTGGATATTTGAGTGGGCATTTGTCAAGGTATATTTCACAGCCACCACTAAATTGAGCTAGTTCACCAATACTCGAAGAAATACCCCCAGCCCCATTATCAGTTATTGCATCATACAAAAGCTGATCTCTAGCTGCGAGTATGAAATCTTGGGCTTTTTTCTGAGTTATTGGATCTCCAATTTGGACGACACTCTGAGGAGTTGAAGAATCAATATGCATAGATGAGAAAGTCGCACCATGAATGCCATCCTTACCTATTCTTCCACCTACCATTACTGCCAAATATCCATCCTTAATTACTTTTTCACAGGTTCGTCTCCCTTCAATTTCGGATGGCATGATTCCAACGGTTCCGCAATAGACAAGTGGTCGGCACATGTAGCCAGATTCAAAAACCAATGACCCATTGACAGTTGGAATACCCATTTTATTGCCACCATGCTCGACACCGTGAACAACACCATCAAAAATTACTTTTGGATGTAGAACTCCTTTAGGAAGGTCAGACTGTTTTGTATCGGGATAGCCAAAACATAAGACATCGATGTTTGCAATTGGATTTGCTCCAAGGCCGGTTCCTAGAATATCTCGCTGAACACCCAAAACACCAGTAAGTGCACCGCCATATGGATCGAGTGCTGAGGGAGCATTGTGAGTTTCGACTTTTATTGCAACATCATATTTGTGATTGAATTTTATGATCCCACCATTGTCCTTAAAGACGCTAACGACGTAAGGTTTCTTGATTTGATCAGTTGCACCGCGAATAAAAGTCTTGAAAATAGAGTTTATTGCATGTGTCTCGCCATTTTCATCGTAAGTGATTTGAGCATTGAATATTTTGTGCTTACAGTGCTCACTCCAAGTTTGTGCTAAAGCTTCTAATTCAACATCAGTAATCTGCTCATCAAGCCCGTGTTTCTTTCTCTCCATAACGACTTTTTCATCTTTTAAATAGTCCTTAATTGCCTTCATTTCCTCAAGAGAAAGTGCAAGAAGACGGGTTTTGATCAATTCTTCAAGCTTTGGCTTAGTTAATGAAAGGCTAAGACGCTCAACAGAAGGTTTTTTTGAAATACTTACAATTGGAAGATAAGCCTTTGGAATTGCACCTGGAGCATGAATAACATATCGCTCGATTAGGGGATTATGAAGGAATGATGCGATCCGCTCGCAGAGGACCTCATCAACATTTCCACTAAGAGAATAAACTCGAGAGTAATAGACTTTTACGCTTTTTCCAAGTCGATCCAATACTGCACTTGATGCAGTAGTACCAATATTATCTGTAACCCCTGGAAGAAGACCAATTTCGATCCTCCAAGTATCTGAATATAGAGGAGATTTGAACGAAGCATTCGATGCTACCAAGTCGCAGAAAACTTCACTAGAGAGAGTTTTCATGTCAGAAGAGTTTAAATTTTCTTCAAAATTATAAACCTCGACAAAACGACATGGAATATCCATCCCCAAATTCCGCTTTATCAATGAAGAAATAGAATTTCCAGTAACATCCCTTAGATTCTCCTTAAAGGATATTTCTAATCTCTGATCCATAAGTTTAATCTGCATCGAGGGTTTTTAATTGATGAGCCTAAACACAAATAGGCTTATAACTATCAGCCAAGTAGAAAGGACATGAGCGAGCAGCAATATGTCGTAGATACATCAGTTTTTGTCAATCCACAGGCTAGAACTAAATTTGGAAAAGACCCGACATTAGCAGTTAAAGGTTTTATCAAATTTGTCAAATCAAACGACCTCAAAGTATATATGCCACCATCGATATTTGGCGAATTAAAGAACTTTGTTAAGATTGAGACAATTGAAGAACTGCAGATCCACATACGAATACGATCTCCGAGTATTTATGATATAAGACTACCAGCAGCAGTTTTCTATGATTTTATTGAAGATGTTAGGGAGCGAATAAATAAGGGGTTGCGGCTTTCAGAAGAGTATGCAAAAGACAACACGCCAGACAACGATGAAAAACTGCGAAGATTGAGAGAAAAATATCGCGAAGCAATGCGTACAGGTATACTTGATAGCAAAGAAGATTTGGAACTGGTGTTGTTAGCAAAAGAACTTGACGCAACATTAGTTTCGAGTGATGAGGGAGT
Organism: Microcaldota archaeon; assembly: GCA_964654575.1. Classification (GTDB taxonomy): domain Archaea; phylum Micrarchaeota; class Micrarchaeia; order Anstonellales; family Bilamarchaeaceae; genus Bilamarchaeum. The sequence continues at coordinate 5,734 of CAZZKB010000026.1, forward strand.
CGTTAGATTTGCAAGACAACTAGGCTGTAGCATAGTACCAGCAGACCAATTTCACGAAGTACTTTCTTTAATAAAAAAGCCTAAGAAAAAGTAGGATTA
>CAZZKB010000026.1:5932-9422 GCA_964654575.1 Microcaldota archaeon
GTTTTGTGTAAGGCGTATTTCCAACCATTTCACCACAAAGAACATAATCTGGATTGGCTGAAAGAAAGTCCGTAATTTTCTTCATTTCACGCACTTTGTAAGTTGAAAAGTGGTCTATATGACCACCACGAGAGAAAGCGAATATTTTACCAGAAAGTATTGCAATGCGTAGATTAAAGCCATCAATTTTTTCCTCTAAAAATAGTGTTTTTGATTTGATATTTCTCAAGACACCATTTCTAAGGCTGAAAATTCTTTTTATATGAGGATAGCCTTTGATTATTAGATAATCGAAAAAAACAGTCCCCCGCTCGAGTTTATGATGATGCTCATGAAGATAAGAATACTCAATTTCGTCGATTTCAGTTTTTATTTTGTCTTTTGAGACAATCATTGAATATACGCCTTGATTTGATCAGCATATGACCTAAAAATTGTCTTTTCCTCACGGTTATTAAGTAGACCGCAGAAAACGTGGTTTTTAAGAGGAACTGCAAATAGGATTGAACTTTGGTAAGCTAGTTCAAATTCTTTCTGAGAGTCATCTAGGCGTTTAAGTAGAGCGTCTGAAGTATTTGAGAGAGATGATAATAGACCACTATTAAGGTCATTCATTGCAAGAGTCGAGTGCACCATTACACCATCAACCCGAACTAAAGTTGATGCAATACCCTTTGATTTAAGATCATTAAGCAATGTTTCAATTTCGCCTGCCATGTTTATACCACCATCAAACCAGTTGGACCTATTCGAACTGGAATTGTAATATCAACTTCTGGTATTATAAGACTGAATTTTCCGCTTGATTCGCTAAGTGTAAATATTCCATCCATCCCATGTTCAAGAAGACTTAGAAGTTGCTTATCATGAACACCTTCATCAACTAGGTATAGTGCAGAAGCATTTGCAGATTTCAATCTTCCTTCAATGACCCCAAGAAACTTTCGGATTGAATCAGCTGGATTGTAGATTACAAATGTAGATAATGTGTCGAAAACTACTCGAATTCTTTTACCATTTGCAATTTTTATTATATCGCTAATTGCAAGAGAAAGGTCATTTAAGGCAGATGGACTTGGAACAGAACGAATTCTCTCATTTGACTCAGTTTGTCGACCTAAAGTAGTACTATAACAATCAATAAAGAAAATGTTAGATCGATTTAGATTAATGCCATAAGTTGCAGCTTTACTAATTATGTCACTAGGCGAAGTGCTACCGCAGATAATCATACATACTTCCCCATTTGAAGTTGCAGATGCAAAATGATACGATAGGGCTGATTTTTCAGAGCCACTTGGCCCCACAACGATAATGTTTCCAGGGTTTTGGTAGCCACCTTCAAGAATTATATCTAAATCAGAAATACCACTTGATAAACGTGATTTTTTGAGTAATGGCAATTGCTCATCAACATTAAGAGTCATGAAGAGAATTAGATTGTTTAATTTAAAAAGTTAATTAAAAAGTAAGAAAAGAAATTAGATTACATTGAAATTACATGGGTCATTATCTGTTGTTGATAAACCTGAAGAGGTTCTCACACCAGTTCCAATGAAAGCCTTAATGATTGCTGGAGATACCAAGTAAATTATAATACCGATAACTGCACCAGTAAGCATTGCTGTTGCCCAGACTGCTGCTCTTGCTCTTGTTTCAGCACCCATCATCTGACCAATTGCATAAGCAGTACCTGCAAGAACAATAAGCAACATTGAGGTTACTCCCAAGAATAACTGAGATGTTTGACATAATTGTTTCATACCGCTGATGACACCAGAGGTTTGAGCAAACGAAAGCGATAATACCAAAAGTACCATTGCAAGAAGCTTGCCTACTCGGTTAATTTTGTTCATATAACCTATAATGTTCATTAGTTCACCTTTTTTGTTTGATTTTCTTCTACATATTAGTATTTAAAAATGTTTATATCAGCATAAACAACGTGTTTTGGGAAAAATTTAGTAAAAATCAGAAGGTATTAGCTACAATCATAATTATACTATATTTGGCCACAAGAATAATACCAGCCATTTTTTTGCCACTAATCCAAGATGAAGCCCTATACACGGTGATGATTGAGGAAAATATTCATCACCCAACATTAATACCAACGTTTATGGGAGAAGCTGTGAGCTGGAAACCCCCACTATTTTTTTGGACATATGGAGTACTGACGAGAATTCCAATAATTAATCTTGAGTTTACTTACAGATTACCTTCGATAATACTTGGGCTGATTTCACTATTGCCACTATATTTATTTTTGAAAAAAATTGAAAAAAGTGAAAATGTCGTTTTGTTATCGATCTTTATTTTTGTACTTTCTTTCCCATCTATTTATGCAAATTCAACAGTACTGCTTGATACAATTAATTTTCTTTTTATTATAAGTGCATTGTATGTATATTCTGAAGAAAAAATTGGTCAAAAAAGATTTTTGATAGCTGGACTTATATCTTTTGCAGCGTTTTTCTTAAAGCAGATTATAGCATTTACAATACCAGCACTGATCATTCCATATTTCTATATTTATAATAAAAAAGAACTTTCTAATAAATTATTTTTAGCTTCATTACTAGCAGTTCCGATTGCATTTTTAGCTAATCACGTAATATTAAGTCAAGCTGGATTAAGTAATCAACTGTATTCTGCAATTACAACACACGTTGCAGAAAAAGGAACAAACATCAATGCAGGGGTTGAGACATTTGTAACCTCAATACAATACCTACTGATAGGATTTGGAGTATGGTTTTGTCTTTGTGCGGTTGGTTTGGCTAAAGAATGGAAAAAGAATTTATTCATGACAATTTGGTTCATACCAGTAATTTTATGCTTAATTGTAGCAGGAAGTATGCCGTGGTATTTTTTGCCATTTATGCCAGCGATTGCATATTTTGCATCAGTTGGAATTCTTAGACCAACAGGTAAAGAAACAATAGATATATTCCCGATTTTGTTTACAGTGATAATCACAATAATAATACTAACAAGTACCTGGCTATTCTATGAATATATACAAAAGACATATGAGGAGCAAAAAATTGCTGGGATAATGGCAAGCGAAAAAGAAAATGTTTTGGTAATTGGAGATTATGCACCTGCAATAACGGCATACATGCAGCTAAATGATCTTAAAAATAATAAAGCACCGAAAGATTTTGGCTGGATAGTATTTGATTTGGAAAATGAAAGCAAAAATAATGATATATTTGGAAAACTAATACAAAATTACAGTTTAAATGATGGCAGTATAACAGAAAAATACGGATTAATGTTTGCAGAGCGTTGGATTTTCAGAAAGCACACTGCAATAGAAAAATTTGATACAATTGTTGTGGTGGGAGAATACAACACAACCAAAACACTTGTTTATAATGTTTCTAATAATATCAAAATATACAACTGATGCTGATGATATCCATAATTATTCCAACATATAATGAGAAGGAAAATCTTCCGACGCTTTTTCAAAAAATCTCCAATA
>CAZZKB010000027.1:0-9403 GCA_964654575.1 Microcaldota archaeon
CTACATGAGCGAAATCCAGCTCAGCAGGCTCGGCTTGCAATCCACTATCTTCGAGAATATATGGTTCATGGTAACTCAACTGATCTTGAAGCTTTCAATCAGTCACGCCTTGCTAATGGAAATGATCAAACCTATCGCCAAACACTTAGTGCAGAATTTCGAATAGGTATTCTTGCTGATCAAAGTCTTGGATTACAAGTTGTATTCAATGCAATTCGTCAATACAACTCATCTCTACCTGCTGCTCAACAACACTCTGAAAATGAAATGGGTAGTCTGTTCCTTGATATTTTTTCTGCAGTCAATGTTTCTTCTGGCTCAGCTGAGCAGTTAGCTGCGCTAAGATCGACTTATGGTGCTCATGCAGCAACAATTGTAGATCCACTTTTAGCAATTCAAAGACAAAGGTTAGCAATCGAAGCTGCAAGCTCGCTTCATGATGCGACTATGCGTAATGATCACTCAGCTGCACAGCGTTATCATGATATTCTCCAGACTCCGTGGGTACTTGAAGATGGTACTACTGCTGTAATTGGAAATGACTCACAATTCCGCTCGACTTTTTCAGCAAACAACATAGTACAAATGGAGCGCGATCCATCCTATCAGACTGTACTAATGTCATTGCGAAGAAATTCACTTTCAATCGCACTTCGTGATATTTATGTTGAACTAGGTCGACCGCATCCAAATGAGAATGATTTAGTTAGCCGGGGGTATCCGCAACCTCTAATTGATTTTGTTCGACAAAATTACTCTAATTTCTCATGGCTAATTCGTGATGAGCAAGGCTCAGAATATTCAATTGATCGGGCTCTTGCAGCACGTCGAGAAACTGATCCAACAATTCGCCGACTTCAAGCTGCTGCGCTGCCTCAGGGTGTTAGCGTGTCTCATGCACTAGCTGATACTTATTCAGTATTAACTGCGCTCTCAATTCGCCGAGCAAGACTTGATCGCAATTCAAACTACGCACAAAATGTTGTTTCTTATGTTGAGTCACATTATGCGGAATTAGGTGATGTTTTACGTGATGAGGCGACTGCAAGAAGATTCTTATCTGCAACAAACACTGATCCACGAGCAGCACCTCTGCGAGCAGCATTAGGTAATGCACCTAATGCAATTTCAGATGCACTCTATATTTACGGGGAAATTTCTGAAATTCGTCGAATTCGGGGAGAATTGGATCAACGATACACTGTTAATGGTTCAGCTCCTTTTGTTCACTATGTCGAATCGAACCTAGAAAACTTTAGGTGGATAATTCGACCTGTTGATGATATTAGTCGAACTATTCCAACTCTGCTTTCTGGTAATGATGATCGATCTGCAGCAGTGCGGGAATTGATTCTTCCAACTCAACCAACCGGAGTTAGCGGTGCAACATCTATCCCATCTCCTCGTCATACTTCAGAGACGCTTGCAATGCAACTGCGGGCAATCTATCGAGCAGTCACAACAAACGGCAACACTTCTGTTTTCGATCAAGGTCTGGTTACTCAAGTTCGCCAGATTTATTCAAACCCTACTACTCGTACATTGCTTCAATGGCTTTCTGGTAATCAGGAGCAAGTTCGTGATCACATTGAAATTATCATAACTTCACCTCCTCGAAGCGGAAATCTCCAATTGCGAGAATACATGTACCAACTTACTCCAGATCAAATTCTTGATACTGTCGGGCGTGCACGAGCAGCAGCAGATGTTGGGGGAGTGCAATTAGTCGATGCAACTGATCAATGTGGTGCTGCACTAACTAGACAGTTTGCACAAACTTCTCGTCTTGCAGGGCGTCTTCCATCAACTTCAAGTGTTCAAGCTTTTGTCGGTGCATGCAATCAAACTGAGCGTGAATTATCTGCTCTTGCAGAAACTGTTCAGCTTGAAGAATATGCCGATGTAAGACCATACTTGCTTGATGCAATTGATCATTGGAGAACTCAAAACCAAGAATTAATTTCAAGAGCTCAAAATGGTTCGGCAACAATGCAACAGCTTGAAACTGAGCGCAGGGCTTTCTTGCAATTAGTTGTAACTCGTTCTGATGTAGATCGCATTTATGATTTAGCAACTTCCATGATCAATATGGCTGCTACTGGTGGCGGCATTTCATTAAATGGTGCACCCAATCAGCAAACAGCAGGAGAATTTAACACAGCATTACAAATGTTTGAAGCACTTCCCTCTACAAAGCGACGTGTTTTGGGAGCAGCACTCTCAAGAATAGTAAATCGACTTTCTCCAGATGTTTATCGGCTGGTTATTGAAACTGATCATGAGCGTTATGAAAGTGCAGTTAGGGAAGTTTATGTTGATGTAACTCGAAACGATCGTCAATCTAGGTCTGATCTAGTTCGCAGTTATGGACAAGCTTTCTATGATGCTGTTACTGCGAATATCGATAATTTACGAGCTCTTGAGAGTCCAACTGGTGAATTTTCAGAAGTTCCAGAAGCTACTAGAACTGCAATTCGTCGTTCGTTTAGGTCTGAAGATCGGCTTGAAGCACAATTTGGTGCAATAAGAGATGTCTATAATTCATACCGAACTATTGCAGATCGAACTCCATCTGATGCTGAGCGTGCAGCTTATGCTGCGCGAAGAAGTTCATTATGCGATACTTATGGCGAACCATTTGTTTCTGCAGTAGAATCGAATTTCGCAGCTCTTTCAATATTCAGCAATCCTCTAGCTACTCAAACTGCTTATCCATCTCTTCCAGAAAATCTACGTACACAACTCACAAATACTTTCGAGCAAGGCCCTGGTCTTGAGCCATACAACTTTGCTGAGCGTGCGATTCCATTAATGCGGGCATTGCCAATTGTTTATGGTGCAATTCACGATGCAATTTCTCTTACTACTTCTGCTTCTCCAGCAACTGCTCAAGCTCGATTTGCTGAAGCAGTTCAAACTTACAGACGGATGATTGGAAACAGCGATTATTTCTTTAGGCTTTATTTCAACATGCCTCTACTTTCATCAAGTGTTTCTGACCTTATAACAAGGTATAATATTACTGGTGAGGGTGTAGATGCACTGCGACAAAACGGAATCAGAAATGTTGATGATCTACTCGCCTTCATAACAAGTGCAGCTGGTCGAACATTCATAACTAATGGAATGGCATTCTATACTGGCCTTGAGCAGCGCTATATGACTCAGAGACAAACTCATCCATTTAATGCAAATCGTGATGATCCAGAAATATCTGATGCTAATGTATTAGCAACTAGATCAAGGCTAGATATCTTTACTGCTGCTTATTTGGGTATTGCGTTAGATCGAGTCACTTCAAATAGTTCTAACTTTGGCAACGCTTCTGCAACTGCAGTTATGAACACTATCGTATACTTGTCAAACCGTGATCCGTATTTAGTTGGTTCATTTGCAGTTCAAGTGCTTCCAACTCTTCTGCGTCTATGCCCTGACGAAACAACTTTAGTTGCAACTTTAGAGTCATTCAATAATCTAGTTAGGTTACAATATCCACAAGGAAGTGCGGTTTCAAATCCTCTCCAAATGCGAGCTGATGTTCTTGAAACTTTTGGCAGAATACAAAACGAATTGGAAAACCGTGTTGTAAATTCGTCAGACTTCAGACAACTCAATGATGAGATGCGCTACACAGCTGAGCCAAATCTTGGGGGCGACCCAGGCAATCCAATGTTATATCGGCATCGCCAGCTGTCTCCTCTTTGGAATCAACCACTCTCAATTCCAAGATATGTTGCTCCAGTTACCAACCCACTTGATCTTTCAGCTCCTGTTTTAATGCCTCAATTTACTTCTAACCCTGTTCCAGGTGGTCCGGCAAGACTACTTTCTGGAGCAGATGTTTTGCACGATCGACTTAGGTTATACCTAAATGGTCCACAAGACCGGCAATTCCAAGTGGGCGTTCCACAGCAATTTAGAATCGGTGTAGTTCGAGCATCTGTTATCGGTCGTGAATTACAACTAATGTTCCGAACAAGACCTGCTAGGTATAGTGGAAGAATAACTAGAGGTAATGTTGAAGCAGGTGCGTTTGCAACTGGTGGTAACACTGGTACTGGCGGGCCAGACACCGTAACTTTTGGTGGTGGTGCAGCTGGTCAAATTAGAGGGCCAACTGCTGCTGGAAATGTTACTGCAACTTATACTGGCTCAACAACTACTTCTCCAACTGGAACTCAAACAGTTCCTTCTGGAACTACTGTAGTTACTGGAACTACTACTCATAGTGTAGTTGGAACTGCTACTTTAGGCGGAATTCCAACTGCTGTTCTTGGTGTTGTTCCAGTTCCAATCGATGGATCAAGCCTTAGAAGTGGTCAATTAAGACTTAGGTATGATGGGGCAATCGATAGCACTACTACTAGCACTGCTGGTCGAGATGCGAGTGGAAATCCGACTACCTCAACAAGCACTAATACTCCACAAACATCATCCAATCTAAGTGGAATTTTAGAAACATACTCGAGAATCGGTAGAGAGCGCGGGGCTGATGTTGCAGTTCTAGCTAGTGGTCAGCATGTTCCTGATATCACTGGTCATCAAGTAGAAGACAACCGAATTCGTACAAGATTATTTGTCATTACTCAAGGCGGTCAAATATTCCAGTATGCTACAAACTTAACTACTGATCAAAATGGAAACTATCATTACTTGCAAGGTGAGGATCGAAACTGGTCTGTCTCTGCAAGAGTAACTCCAATTGATACGGCTCCTACTACGAGAACAAATCCAAATCCTCGCAGAGAGATGCAGTTTGATGGTGCTGCTGTTGGTTTTACAATTCCAACTGGTGAGGGTCAGGGTGTTTCTGGTGTTGCGTTTGGTCAATTAGTTCGAACTGTTTCAAATGATCCATCTCACGCTGAAGCAGCAGCTGGTTTATTATTCCCATTCTTTGGAATGGGTGGAAATGTTAATACATTTAGTCTAAGATATCGAGTTGCCAGAACTGAAAATTTGGTTGCAAATGATACATCTGCAAATCCGACTTATCGTATCTCTCCAGATCGATTTATGGAATCAAATGTCGAAATGGTCTGGCAATCAATAAGACGTCGCCCGGCACCTGGCTCATCATATGAAAATGCAGAGGTGAGGGCAATTGCACCAATTCCAGTAGACGGTTCACCAACCGTAGCTGGTGGAATGGTAAGAATGGAACACCACCGACCAGGTCAGCGATCATGGGGTTGGGGTGTTAGCGGTCTTTATAGCGATACTAATGTATTAGACCAATTCCGTGAATTAGAAATTACGGCTCAAGATATCTATACTCGAAGTCGAAACATCGCAGTCAATTTATACGGATGGCATGAAAACCGTGCTGATGCTTTTGGTTGGATGATGGCAGCAAGATATGTTCATTCAGAATTGAGTGATTACGTATCACACGTGTCATCGGATGGTCAAACTCCACTTCAACCTGATATAGCTCAGGATTATGGATCTGTAATGATGGCATTTTGGGCAAGGAGACATGGTGTCATATTAGGTGCCGAGCGTACAGGCTTTGGTGATTATCTAAATGGCATGTTCGACCAACTACAGAGAGCGTACACCGACGCTTCTACTAATCCACAAAGTACTTCGTTTAGTAGTTTAATTTCTGGCCTAAGATCACAGATGGTTAGGACTGATCATCGGTTTGCAATTGGATATCGCTATGATGGTGAATCGTTTAGGATGTATGCAACTGGCTTAGTTGAAACTCGTCCAACTGTTGGATATCAACTAGTCACTGCTGGAAGTGCACAAACTACTCAAACAAATCCAAATGCAACTGAAATCTTTGGAAGTGCAAATGTTGTTATGACATTTGGAAGACCAACTAGAGTTTACTTAGATGTTCTTGCAAATGTTTTCAACTATCAACCCGTCACAGTAACTCCAGGAACGTTTACTCCGGGGGCTGGAAACACTCTTGTTGATAGTGCTGGCCATGTTTATCAGCGAGATGCTTCTGGAAATGCTATCGATGCTATGGGTAACCGGGTCGAGGCAACTCCCACCATTGGTCGCTCTGGAGCAGCAAACTTTGTCAGCCTTTATACAAGCTTTGGTATGCCAATGCTCAATGCCTCAAATCGAGCTTATGAAACTCATGTAACTGTTGAGCGTGATAATGATTTACCTCGAGCTGTTTTAGAGTGCTACAGGTTTTATGCAAGTGCTGCATATTCAAGAGAACGACTTGTTGGTATGTTTGGTCAAGAAATTGTCGATCTAGTTACTCGAAATGCTGATCATTTCTCGTACTTAGTTCGGCCAGTTAGTGAAGTTGCTGCTGCACTTAGGTACTCGGCTGATGAATCTGATCTTCCTTATGATCCGATGCAAACTGCAAGAGATAGAACAAATGATCCAGTAGTTGCACAAGTTCTTCAATATGAACGAAATCCAAACCGAGCTGCAGAAATGTTAATTTCAATATATCGAGCATTACATTCGCCAAACTCTGAACTTGCACTTAGACAATTAACTGAACAGCAACACGTGCCACAACAATTGATCGAGTTAGTTCAAAATCGTTCGGATCATTTTGGCTTCCTGCTTCTCTCACCACAAGCTGCTCTTGCTGCAATGAATTCTCACAATACTCCAGGAAGCCCAGAGGCGGCAATACTTTCTCAAACTATTCAACAGCCTCCACTGCGTGCAACTGACAATCATGGCTTAGTTCAAATGCCCGTAAGTGAAACTCTGATGTTATTTAGAAGAAATATCGGAACTCTTCTTCCAGCTGCCCTTGGTTATGATGAAGGCTTTAGAAATACGCCTAACTCAGATGCATTTGGGGTTGAGTTAGGCTCTCACTTAGGCTTAGATCTTGCACGAGATCCTAATCTTTCTCTAGGAACTTACTATGTGTATCGAGCTCCGGCAACTACTGCTGGTTCGGCAGGAACACTCTTTATCGGAAATGTTCAAGATTACCAAGAATGGCTCGCTTCAGCAAGTCACCCTTCTCTTGGAAACGGGATCAGTCAACTTAACATTAGACAATCTCCTAATCAAAGTGCATATTCGTTTGACTTTAGTGGAGATCAGAGTACTCGATGGTTCGGTAGCTTCCGTTTACTAGGAGGTGTGACCTTCCCTGCTCCAATGTTTGGTGGTGATACTGCTACTGGGAGAGGATATACGATTGGTGCGGCGGCTGAAATTTTCAGAGATAATCGAAATGAACTTCTAACTGCTCTCTTCCATAGCCACAGAACTTTTGGTAATGAAAACTGGAATGAATGGAGGGTCGTATTATCACTTCGACATCAGGGTGCTGCGGTAGATGCAACAACTCGTCGTACTACTGCATACGTTTTCTTCAATCAGCTAGAGCACACAATCACAGTCTCAGATGATCCACAGTTGGCTCGAGTTTTATCTACAAATTCTTCGGCTGCAGCGGCACTAACTGGTGTGTCAAGAACAACTGTCGGTGCTGGATTAACTATAGCAACTCTTAATCTAGAGACTGGTGGTCGTCTTAGTTTGAATGCATTTGCAGAAGGTGGTGTTGAAACATATTCTAATCCAGTTCCAAATGTGCCAAATTTGGGTGGTCAAGCTGTTGGTCGAGGCGGATTAACGGTCGAGTATTTAACTGGCAATCCAAACGCCGTCTACTCACATGGCTTCTCAATTACAGTTGCTGGCTCAAGAGGAGTTTTCCCAACCCTCCCAGCTACAACCCTAAACGAGCCTTCACTTGGCTCTTTAGGCTCTTATGGTATGCAACCTGGTCAACAAGTACCGTGGAACGTCGGGCTATGGTTCAATTGGTATATGAGGTAAAAATCAGATTTAATTTTTTTTATTAATAAAAATTTAGATTAAAAATTTTACTTAACTTTTATTTTTTAGTCTTTACTGGTTTTGCTCCTTTTTGTATTTGAGTTCTTTCACCTAAAACAATCGGTGGCGGAACAAAGTGTGGAACCAATCCAAATGGCCTCATTATAAATACGCTATTTAATCCGACTTCGGCGCCAATTGGATTTGATATCATTGCTCCAGTCTCTGGGCTTAGTTTCTTATTCTTTTTATATTCATTTATTGCTTTTGAAACACTTTCTCCATCTCCTCTAAAATAACCTATTCCGCCAATTAGCATGCTTGCACATTCTGGATTGTAATCTACATGATATTCAAACTCAACTCCCAATGCTCCATCATCGCTAATAAACACGTTTATTAGATCCATTCTCACATCTACGGATCTTGGGATTCTATCTGATTTTTTTTCAACATTTGCTAAGTTCAATTTCAAACCTATCAGTTCCAACATGTTCTACTTTCCAGTTACATCAAATATAAACCTTGTGTTTTTGTTTTGTAATTCATTCGTTATATTTCTCTGACAAATCAAAATCTATTTAAATCTCAACTTCTACTTGTCTATAGTTGGTAATTATGAATAAATTTGGTATACTCTTAATGTTGATTTTTGTCGGCTTATCGTTTGCGGCAACAAATGTCTCAGACTGTGTTGTTATTTCAGCTCCTGGTACTTATACTCTTAACCAGACTGTTGGTGTGACTCCAGTTGTAAGTACTGATATTAAAGCAGCATCTAGTTCGTGTATTTACATAAACTCATCAGACGTATCATTTAGTTGCGAAGGGTATTCTATAGATAACACTCTACCAGCAAATGCTGCGGATATTGGGATTGCTATTGGTTTCTCCTCAATCTCGGGTAATATCCTATCAAATGTTTCTGTTTCTAATTGTCCTAACATTTTCAACTACACTTATGGTGTCTACATGAACCACCTTCAAAATTCATCCATTACTAATTCTTCGACAATACGGGGTATGGACGGTTTTGAATTTGTCTCAAGCTCAACAAATAATGTGACTATTTCAGATTCGCAGTCTTATAATAATTCTGGCAGCGGGTTCTATGTAAACACTGCCGATATTGACAACATTTATCTAATCAATAATGTCGCCCATAACAATATTCGCGGATTTAATATGGATAAAGGCGGGCGTAATATAAGCGTCAATTCAAATTTTGCATACAATAACACAAATTATGGATTCTACATGTCTCCTCTTGACGACTTTTCAATGTCTTCTAACAACGCCACATCAAACGGCATTGGTTTTACTATTCTTCCTGGTACTTTGTCAACTACTAATGTTCGGAATAACTTTGCACTTGCAAACAATGTTGGTTTTGAACTTTTATCAAACTATGTAAACTTTACTTCAAACACTGTTCAAGATAGTGCTGTTTATGGTCTTTACTTGGACTCTACAAACGGTACTCAAATAAACGGAGTTCATTTTATCTACAACAAAGACGATTTTTATGTTGATGAAACTTCTGGCACCAATTCATATTTTTTCAATGCTACAAGTTTAATCTTTGATAATCTTACTGGGGTATTTGTAA
>CAZZKB010000028.1:0-2119 GCA_964654575.1 Microcaldota archaeon
TCCATAAAGAACTCTCAATGCCATTGCTACTTCAGCCAATTTTGGTATTCCTGCTCTCTCACCAGCACCATTTATACAAGCATGAATGCAATTAGCTCCGGCTTCTAAGCCTGCCAATGCGTTTGCAAGTGCTAATCCTAGATCATTGTGACAATGCACGTCCAAATTTGCTTGAGGCACTTCCTTATGCACTTGTGATACGATCGAATACATCGAGGAGGGTGTCATTATTCCGACAGTATCTGTTATCGATATTCGATCTGCCCCTCTATTGTGTACTTCCTTTACCATCTCTGTAAGGTATTTTGCATCAGTTCGTGATGCATCTTCGCATGTAAACCTTAATTTAAGTCCGTGACTCTTTGCATAATCAATAGTTTCGCATGCTCGTTTTAGTGCGTCATCTCGTGTTGTGTGGAGCTTATGCTCTAAGTGAATATCAGATGTGGAAAGAAAAATTGCAATCCATTTTGGATCCAACTTCAATAGCAAATCTATGTCTGCTTTCATGGCTCGACCATGCATTATCAAATTAGCATTTAACGAAGAGTCTTGCAGCTCTTTAGCAGTCTCCATCATACTTTGGGAAACGATTGGCGAGAGCTCGATAAAATCGACTCCCAATTGATCTAACTCCTTTCCGATCGTAACTGCCTGCTCTTTACTGAATCGAACTTTTGTTGCCTGCTGACCTTCTCGCAATGTCGAATCTAATATGAGTACTTTATCCATGTTCTACCTCTCTTAAAAGCGCTTTTATCACGTCTATCGATTTTTCATAATCAGCGTATTTTAGATGCTCTTTTTCAGTGTGGTCTAATTTAGAGTCTCCTGGGCCATATGCAAGAGTTGGTATTCCAATGTTGTTTGTTAAATTCATGTCTGCACTGCCAGATTTTTTCAAATATCTTGGCTCTAAACCAACACTCCTAATCGCTTTCACCATTTTTCTAACTAGTTTGTCGTTTTGAGATATTTCTGATCCTTTGTTTGCTTCAAGAATTTCGATCGCCACTCTTTCTGGTGCTAAATTTTTTATCTGGTCAATCGTTTTATCAAAATCAATATTTGGAGGTATCCGAATATCTATATAGAACTCAAGCTGTTCGCAAACGCTATTGAGGTTTTCCAGATTTCCATATTTTATGTGCGTAAGGTTAATCGTAACAGACTCAAATTTGTCACTTTTTGGAAACATTTCTCGCAATCTATTATAATACTCTACAAAAGCATCTGACGGATTATCTGCATTTGATCCGGCATGCGATTCCCGTCCCCTACTTATTCCCTTTATCAGTGCTCTTCCCTTATACGCAATTGTTATTCCAGATGTGTTGGATGGCTCGCCATTTACTGCGCATTTTGGCTTTAGATATGTAATTAGATGACATGTTCCTTTTGACGAGCTTATCTCCTCTTCAACAACTCCGACAACTACTACTTTGAGATTTTTTGGTGCACTTGTTCCTGCTTCGATATAACTAGCTAAAGAGCCTTTAGCATCCACCGCTCCTCTACCCCAAACTCCATTATCTATTTCCTGCACTTGCCAAAATCCAAGAACTGTGTCCAAATGAGAATATAGTAAAATATCTGCATGCGGATCTTTTCTATAATCATAATTTGCTCCAACCACATTTCCAACTTCGTCTATTTCACAATATTTGTATCCTAGTTCACGCATTCTGTTAAGACACAGTTTTGCAGCTAAGTTCTCTTCTTTTGAATAGCTTTTGGTTTTGACCAATTCTAAAAGAAATTCTCTAGAGTTCATGGCAAAACAGACTCCAAAATATTAAGTGCTTCTTCATAGACTTCTCTTGATGTATTTAGCGGAGGCAGCATTCGAAGCGTGGTGTCACCAGCAGTCAAAATCAAAAGCCCCTTTGCCTGTGCTGCCTTTACGATCGGTGTACTCTCGACTTTAAGCTCAAGTCCAATGAAAAGTCCTTTGCCTCGAACCTGAACGATTGATGGTTTTCGACTCATCATTTCGTTGAGTTTTTGCGCTAGCCACAAACCGTTTTCATGCGCCAATTCAAGAAGCTTTTCTTCTTCAATTGCTCGCAGTGTTGCGTTAGCTGCAGCGCATGCAAAAGGATTTCCTCCAAATGTTGAA
>CAZZKB010000028.1:2219-9313 GCA_964654575.1 Microcaldota archaeon
TCGCAGTGTTGCGTTAGCTGCAGCGCATGCAAAAGGATTTCCTCCAAATGTTGAACCATGTTCTAAATTTTTAAAAACACAAAATTCTTCATTTGCAATAATCGCTCCAATCGGAACTCCGCCTCCAAGGCCTTTGGCAAGGCTAACTACATCTGGACAAACTCCAATGTTTTCAAAGGAAAACATTTTTCCGGTTCGTCCCATTCCCGCCTGAACTTCATCAAAGACAAGAAGTGCGCCTTTTTCTGTGCAAATTTCTCTTGCAGCTTTTAGGAAGGCAATATCTGCTGGCCGTATTCCACCTTCGCCCTGTATAACTTCTAGAAATACTGCGGCAGTTTCATTCGTCACAGCATTTTTTAGTCCTTCAATATCGTTCATCCGAATGCGGGTAATTGGGCCAATTAACGGCTCGAATCTTTCTCGATATTTTAGCTTGAACGTTAATGCTAGGCTTCCGGCAGTTCGGCCATGGAAACCATTCATTGCAGCAACAAGAGCTTTTCGTCCTGTTTTTGCCCTAGCTAATTTTATTGCAGCTTCATTTGCCTCTGTTCCAGAGTTGCAAAGGAAAACTTTCCCGCTCTTTCCAGTTGCATTCTTCCAAAGTGTTGTGAGTCGCTCTAATAGTTCGACTCTTTGCTGATTTGCAAATGCTTCATTACAAGTAATCATTTTTGTTGCTTGAGTATGAACTGCCTCTACTAATTTTGGGTGATTGTGGCCAAGTATTGCAACTCCAATTCCACTAGTAAAATCGATGTATTTTTTGCCTTCTACGTCAAAGACGGTGCTACCCACTCCGTGCGAGAGTGCAATATCTCTTTTTTTGTAGACTCCCATCTCCAAGTTCGTCTCTCTCTCAACTAATGAAATATTTGTGTTTTGCATAATTTAACCTCTTTTTATGTGAGTTCCAGCTCCATCAAGTGCTTTAGTTATTGGTTCTCCGACCTTTCCATTGCATATTATTACATGATTTACTCCGCCTTTGAGCGCTTCAGAGCAGGCAAATAATTTTTTCTTCATTCCGCCAGATGCTTTTCCGCCCCCAGCGTTTCCTATCGCTTCTTCAAGTTCAGATTCGCTAAGTGAAGAAACCAAATCGTTTGGGAAATTTTTGTAATATCCATCAACATCAGTTAACAGTATCGCGGTATTTGCCTTTAGTTCACAGGCGATTTTTGCCGCTAATCGATCCCCATCTATGTTGAGTGGTTTATGCTCGCCCATTGCCAAAGCTGCGACTACTGGAGTATATCCACGCTCGATAAGCATCAAAAGCAGCGCGCCATTTATTTTTTCTATTTTGCCAGTGTAATCATCACGAATTAGTTTCTGTTTTCCGCTTTCATCTACTGAAGTTATTATTTTTTGTTTAGCCTCAATAAGACGCCCATCACAGCCAGAGAGGCCAACTGCATTTACACCAGTTCCTTGAAGTGCCATGACTAAGTTTGTGTTTGTTTCTCCAGAGAGTGCTAGTGTATAAACTTCTATAACTTCGGCATTTGTGTATCTTGATTTGAAGCCACCAGGCGAAGTTATGAATTTAGGTTCTATATTTAGTCTTTGGCAGAGCTTATTGATTTGAGCACTTCCACCATGGACTATTACAAGCGAGTATTTTTCTTGCAGCTTTGCAATGTCCTTTGCTATGTCTGCTGGACTATTTGCAATGCTGCCCCCGATTTTCACAACTATTATTGGTTTTGTGCTAGTCATATGAGTCATCTCTAGAGTGGGTGGAAGCCAGGGTACCAAAGCCCCATTTTTTCGTCTAAGCCAAACATCAAATTGAAATTCTGAATCGCTTGGCCACCAGAGCCTTTTACTAAGTTGTCAATTGTCGACATTATTATAACTCGATTTCGCTCTGTATCGATCTCAAAACCAATGTCTGCAAAGTTACTTCCAACAACGCATTTTGGCTCAGGGTATCGGTAGAGCGTATCTTTGTCCTTAACAAGTCGAACAAATGGTGAGCCAGAATAAAACGATCGATACGCTTTCCAAAGGTCAATGTCCTTTGTTGCATTTGTCCTAAGTCTAGCGTGAATTGTGCTTAGTATTCCACGAACCATTTCGACTGCGTGCGGGCTCATACCAACAGTAACTTTAGATCCAGCAATTTCACTCAACTCCTGATCAACTTCTGCAGTGTGCCGATGACCACTTGGCTTGTATGATCTAACTGTTCCAGATCTCTCTGGGTGATGGGTTGAAATATCAAACGCCGCTCCACTAGCTGAACTGCCTATTTTAGAATCTGCAATTATTGTCTGGTTATCAACTAAGCCTGCTTTGACTAATGGTGCAGTGCCAAGGATAATTGATGTTGCAAGGCATCCAGCACATGCAACTAGCTGCGCTTTCTTTATTGCCTCACGGTGCAATTCAGGAATTCCATAAACTGCCTTTGGCAATAGTTCTGGATGCGGATGCGGCTGGTAATATTTTGCATATGTCTCTTTGTCATGAATCCGAAAATCTGCTGACAAATCGATTATTTTAACTCCAGTTTCCAGATACTGTTTTACAAATCCTGCTGAAATCTTATGTGGAAGGCAAAGAAACAGAGCATCTATGTCTGTATTTAGATCTTTTATCGGAACATAGTTTGCACTAGTAAAAGCTCGTAGATTTGGGTTGAGCTTTGATACTGGTATTCCTGCAAATCTCTCAGAAGTCAATTGACTAATCTCCATCTCTGGGTGTGTTATTGCCCAACGCAGCAGCTCTCCTCCAGTATAACCAGATGCTCCAACTATAGAAACCTTATAAGACATATTTCTCCCCTTTATCTCGTTGAATTTTCGATTGAAATTCCTCTATCTTTTTGCTTTTCGCACAAAATACTCTATCATTTTTCCTGGAATGTTTACTCCTGTCGGTTCTATCGAGTTTCTAAATTCTGTAGTGTGATTTACTTCATGAACCGTCAAGCCGTTTTTCGATTCCATCATATCTACGCCGTAAATTCCTTCTCCAAAAACGCCTGCAGCTTTTAGTGCAAGCTCGCGAATTTCAGAAGTTACTGGGCAATTGGCTGCCGTTCCTCCTCTTCCTGTGTTAGTAATCCAGCCTGATTTTTCTGTAGCAGTTCGATATATTGCTCCGATGCATTCATCTCCAACTACAAAAACTCGCATATCTCGACCCGGTTTGTCCACATGCTCTTGCAAATAGTATATTTTCTGGAAAGAGTGGCCCATTTCTTCGCGTGATTCTAGTTCCGCATCAAGTGCTTCCTTATCATTTAGCTTATGAACTAGTCTTGCCCAACTTCCAAAAACTGGCTTCATAACTACTGGAAACCCGAGTTTTTCAACTGCTGCCTTTGCTGCTTCTGGTGTAAATGCTCCAAATGTTTTTGGTGTCGGGACTCCTGCTTTTCCAAGTAAAATGGAAGCAAGATACTTATCTCCGCACAAGTGATGTGCTTTGTACGGGTTGCAAACAAACGCTCCTCTCTCTTCGAAGTAGAATGAAGAATAAAGAGTTCTTGCAAAAGACGATGATCGCTGTAATATTCCATCAAACTCAATATTACCATCTGGCTTTGAAGTTATCTCCATTGTCAAAGTGCTGTCTTGCACTTTTTCCAATTCTACTCCTTGCTTTGCTGCACTCTCAAGAAGCATCTTGTTTTCAGGACTAATAATAGTATATAGGAGTGCTAGTTTCATGTTTTACAACTCCTTATTCTCCCCAATCTTCCTGAACACTTGGTGCTAATGCAACTGCAAACGGCACGATTGACTTTACTTCTAGTTTGCTTCCACAATCTGGGCATGTTAATATTTCTCCCTCTTTCATTCCATCTCTCTGTGCAATTTTTGCTCCGCATTCAGAACATTCTGATTCAGCCATAACTTCACCTTCTAATTTTAATTGTTTAGTACGATATTCGTATAAATTAGTTATTAAAATATACTTATATCGTAATATATATACGAATCTTTATAAATTGTTTGTATGCTAGTTATAGATATTGAGATTTGGTGCTTAGAATGATTGTTGAAACTATTCATGCAAGACAAAGTGGCCACACTGGCGGCGGAAGTTTAGGTTTAGGAAACCTTCGTTACGATCCTGCAAGTAACCGTGTAAAAGGTTTTTGCGGGCGACTTCTAACTCCAGATACACTAAGTTCATTTAGAGAAGAAGTTGCTGCTGCAATCAAAGCTAATCCACAGGCAACTCGTCTTACTGCAAGGGCATTGGCAAGGAATGAACTACTTCCAAAGATTCGTGAAATATTCGAGAATCTTTTTGGTGTCGGACTTCTAGAAGCATCCATTCCAGTAGATAATCATCATTCAATTGTTTATGTGGGTCGAAACACACCAATCCGTTTTGCTCCAGAGAATGTTAGGTCTGCACAAATGGCAATTCTTAAAGGTGCTCAAGAGGCAACTCCAGTTTCAATGGAATCTGCACTAGGAAGAGTTCGAGGAGAATATCGATTAGCTACTTTGGATTCGGACACTATCGCTCCACATATAGACTCGCTAGTTGGGCTATTTGGACAAGCTTATCCAAAGTATTTGCTACAGATCGATCGATCTGCTGTTCTAGATATGGTTGGCGGAGAAAATATCTTCTTTGCTGCTCTTAGGGATGAGCGAATTTGCTCTGTCTTAGTTGCTGAGCATGGAATTGTGCACGTCGAGGGTTATGGTAATTTAGTGCTACGTGAATTAAGCGAATACGCAACCGATAATGCACATGGCGGGAGGGGTCTTAATATTGCTCTTCAGCATTTAGCAATTAACACACTTAGGTCAAGTGGTGAATCTTCAGTGATTTTTGCTGAAGGTCGAGCACCATGGCATGCAGTAATCCGATCCATGGTCAGAGCCGGATTACAACATGGGGGCACTTTAAATCAGCATTGTACCTTAGTTGCTATTAGAGATGCAGCTGCAGATCATCATGGTGATTATGAAGATCTGCATGTCTTCTATCCGGTGAGAGAAAATGTCTGATCCAATAAAGATTTTATCCGATTTGGTTTCTATTAATTCTATTTTTCCTAATGAGAAAAAACTTGGCGAATATTTAGAGAAAGCTCTAAGTGAGCGAGGTTTTAAAACTCGAAGAATTTACATATCTGAAGATCGATTTAATGTTGTTGGTGAGCGTGGAAGCAAAGGCGAACCAATCATTTTCTATGGTCATATGGACACAGTTCCGGTTTATGGAAATTGGTCAAACAATCCATTCACTTTAGTTGAAAAAGGAGACAAGCTTCATGGTCTTGGTTCAGTAGATATGAAGGCAGGAATTGCAGCAATTCTCTGTGCAACCGAAACAAAGACGGATCAAAAAATCAAAGTTGCCTTTGGAGCTGACGAAGAGAATATTTCAGAAGGTGGGTGGGCAATACTTAATGATGGTTTTCTCAAAGGAGCAAAGGCAGTAATTGTTCCTGAAATAAATGATGATCCACGATCTAAGCCAAAACATTCAAACACGATTATGCTTGGTCGGCGTGGTCGTTGTGTTTATGAAATCCATATTCCAGGTCGGTCATCTCATGGAGCACAGGTTGACCTGGGTATTAGTGCAATTGCTGAAGCTTCAAAACTGGTTTTGGAACTTGAAGCACTAAATAAATCAATGAAGCCACATTCGCATTTGCTTAAGCCAACTCAATTTATTAGAAAAATCTCAGCTGAAAGCACGTCTCTTTCAATTCCAGAATCTGCTACTATCGAAATCGATCGACATTTGGTTACTCCGGAAACTCCAGAATCTGTTCTTTTAGAAACTCAGAAATTCATTGATTCGCTCTATTCAAAAGGAGTTTTCAAAGAGATCGATGGCAAGAAAATATCCGTTAAAATAAAAGAAAGAAAAACTCCTTATTTGCCACCTTATGTTACTTCAGAAAAAGATTCTACTGTACAAACGCTTGCAAAAATAATAAAATCAAAAATCGGAACTCCAGAATTTGTCTATGGTGCATCAGTTGCTGATGAGAACGTATTCTCTACTTCAAAAGTTCCAATAATTGGCTACTGTCCAATTGGTCATCAGTATCACTCTGCAGATGAATGGGTTAGTAAATCGAGCTATCTTCAAATTGTCGACGTGTTAACCGAATTCGTAAAGAGTCTGTGATAATAAATTAATCATTTCATTTTTTTTACGAAATCTTTAAATACTTGAACATATATTAACGATATTCGTATGGATAACTCTATTGATAATCAAATTATTTCTTTACTTCAAAAGAATGCTCGGATGAGTAATGTTGAGATTGCAAAGGCTGTTGGCCTTACTGAAGGTGCAATCAGAAGACGTATTTCAAACTTGGAAAAATCAGGTGTAATTAGCAAGTACACAATTGAAGTCTCCAGCTCTGGTCGTGTTTTTGCAGTTGTTATGGTAAAGTCAAAAGACGAGACAAAGAAAATGATGTCTGACATAAAATCTTTAGGTATTTCCTATGATTTGTATGAAGTGTCTGGTGAGTTTGATGGATGCATTATTCTTGATGGCTCTTCAATTGAAGAATTAGATCAAAAAATAGATAAATTAAGAAAATTGCCTGGTGTTGCTGACACTAAGACTTTTGTGTCGTTTAAACACTGGTAATCATACCTGCCCGTTGCATAACTGCTCGCATCTGTCTTTCATTTTCTTCATACCCTAGATTTTGAACTGCAATGTCGTGTATCTGCCTAAATGCAGTTATTATTCCGACAATTTGGCTGCTATTTTGAGGGTTGTAATTTTGTCGACCTTGCAATATTTCATTAACATTTGTCTGCATTTGGCGAAGTCTTGATTCAAATGATCCAGATTCATTGTCTCTCATATACGCTGATCCATCCGATACAAATCGTTGATACAATACTGTAAGTGCTTCACTTTCATATCGAAGTATTGATCTATTTATGTCCGCGGCTTTTCTTTCTGCAGATGCTCTGTTTGCTGGACTGCAAATTGCATTTATCGTGCCAACTAAATCAGTTAGACTAACCACTCTCTCCTGGCTTAGTCTTCCTAGTACTCCTAGTCTATTTTGAAGATCGAAAGCATCCAAGTTTGCGTTTCTTACTGTTCGAACCATCGAGTCAACC
>CAZZKB010000029.1:0-9172 GCA_964654575.1 Microcaldota archaeon
GAATAAGTTGCTTGGAAAGATCGAACCTGAGGGCAGCGTTGAAAAGAAACTACAGTGGGTTGCTAAAGACAACAAAGAATGTGAAGTGCTGATTCCAAAAGACCTAGTTAACGAAAACGGAGAATATAGAGCAGACAGCCTAGAAGTCGTAACTGGACTGTGTGAAAATGATTGTACTGAGTTAACACTAGGAGAAATAGTTCAGTTCGAGAGATTTGGATTTTGCAGGTTTGATAAAAAAGAGGGCAAAAAGTTGATTTTTGTTTATTCGTGCTGAAAGTGCCTTTAAAAGGTTTTCTTTCGAACTCAAAGTATGGATAACAAAAAGATACTTGCATCTTCAACGATAGCAATAGTCATTGGAGTAATTTTAGTTTTAATAAGTACAATAGCACACATTGTTCCTCAGTACATATCAGCAGATGCAGCCAAAGTTGCAAATAGTGTAGTTAGTATATTCGATTATGCGATGATAATAATATTTGCACTTCTTTATCTCTGGACAGGAATGAGAGCTGCGAAAAAATACAGAGCAGACATGATGGAATCAGCACTTGCCGCAGCATTCTCTCACACGATAGTAGGAGTAGTTAGCTTGATTGTAAATGTACTGGTTGGAATATTGGCTCTGGCAAACATAGTAAATGGATCTGGAATAAAAGCCAATGAATCAGTAATTTCAGGATTGATATTTAGTGGAGTTGTTGGAGCTGCCGGAATTGGAGCCAACGTCGTCTGTGGAATAGGCTTAATAGTTCTTGGAGCATTAATAAACTTCATGATTGGAGCAGTAGGCGGATTTTTCGGAAGAGGAAAATCACAATACTGACGAGAACACAAATTCATAATCTTTATAAAACCTTTCTAATTTATTCAATGAAGTTGATAATTATTCTTTATTAGGTGGATTAATGACTAATGGTGAATTTTCAGGAAGAAACATAACTAGAACTAGAAAGAAGCATCGATGGCTATCAAAGAGATACAAGAGAAAGACTCTCAATCTCAAAGCCAGATATGATCCTTTTGAAGGTGCCCCACAGGCAAGAGCAATCGTATTGGAAAAAGTAGTGCTAGAGCAGAAACAGCCTCACTCAGGTCTTATCAAGTGTGTTAAATGCCAGTTGATCAAGAATGGTAAGGTCGTAACTGCACACGCAGTGCGAGACAAAGCAATTTCATTTATTGAAGAACACGACGAAGTCATCTTAGCAGGTCTTGGTGGATCACAAAGAGGACAGATGGGTTCTATGCCTGGTATCAGATACAAGGTAGTTGCAGTCAACAATGCAGACTTGCAGATGTTGAGAAAGGGTAAGAAAGAGAAACCAAAGAGATGATGAGATATGGATAAACTTTTTGATAAATACCCACTTGAAAACCTTGAAATCAAGGATAAAAGTATTGCTCAGGTCATTTCGTTAAAAGCAGTAACCGTACCACACACATTTGGAAGAAACTCAAAGAAGAATTTGGGTAAAACAAATGTTCACGTAGTAGAGAGACTTGCAAACAAGCTCATGCGTGGTGGTACTGGTGAAAAGGCTTCGTGTAAAGTTATCAGAACACACGGCCGAATGCAGGGAAAGAAATTGAGAGCACTCAACATTGTAAAAGAAGCATTTGCAAAGGTTGAAGAGCAAACCAAAGAAAACCCAGTACAAGTACTTATTCGAGCACTTGAAAAGTCGGCACCTCGTGAAGACGTAACAAGAGTATCTCACGGTGGTGTGAGTTATCAGGTTGCAGTAGATGTTTCAGCAACAAGAAGGCTAGACATGGCTTTGAGAAACATTTCACTTGCTGCTTTGATGGGCTCATTTAACAAGCCAAAGTCTCTTGGACAAGCATTAGCTGATGAGATAATCTCAACTGCAAAGGGAGATGTTCAGACCAGTTATGCAATTAAGAAGAGAGACGAAACTGAACGTATGGCTCGATCAGCTAGATAAATTTTTTATTTTTCTTAAATTTTATTTTATAGTTTAAAACTAATTTTAGAATAGAAAAATATCGAAACGTTTTTATTACTCATTTACGTTTTAACCTGGTCTTAGAAAGGGTCCAATGAAACTCCACTGGACTTGTTCCATGGCTTTAGGTTGCCTTAGGCACTTAAAAGTTCGAAAGAAGGTTTTGATAGCTAAGCTTGTCTTAGCATTTTGGGCTCAATTCTACTTGTTGGCTCAAAAGAAAAACCTTTCTAAGACAATCATAGCTTAATAATTTCCTTCGCAGCATCTAATTCTAGAAGCATTTGATCAGATAACAGAGAGCGAGAAAACTCATTCTCGATATCGATAAAAACCCACAAGTGAGGAATCGGATTTGGAAATTTTTGAAAGTAGTCTGGAAGCAGCTTTGCTAGGAAAAAGATTTTTTTGTCGCAAGATATTTTATCGGTAAAGTTAATCGAAAACAAATCAGATTTTGAATGATTATTTGAAGAAGACAGATTAGAAGTGCCGATATACTGAATATCTTTTTGAGAGATATTGAGAGAGGATGGAATCGAGGCAAATGCACACGAAACTTCGGATTCGTCAACTGGTTTAAGTTTTGTTGGAAGGTGAAGTTTGTGATTAGAATCATAGGGTATGAGAAAATAGAGTTTAGAGTTTTCGATGAAAAATAGGATCGTACCAACATAGTCCATATTGAGAAATAGACATATTAGACTATAAATAACAATATAGTCTAAGAAAACAATCGAAAATTCGAGTCATAAGTCTTTATAAGCACTATCGTTGAAATTAAAATTATCTTCTAGTTTTAGAAGCATTAATGTATTTATTAGGTGTATTTTAATGGCACGAAAGGAAGTTGTAGTTGAAGAAGTACAGAAATTGATGGGAACTGTTGAAAACATTAGAAACGTAGCAATCGTAGCTCACGTGGACCATGGTAAAACAACACTCACTGACAGCCTTGTAGCAAGAGCTGGTCTTATTAGCAAAGAGCTAGCCGGATCTCAGCGAGTCATGGACTTTGATGAGCAGGAAGCAGCACGAGGAATTACAATCAAATCTGCAAACATCTCTCTTGGTTTCAATTATGAAGGCAAGGATTACTTAGTTAACTTGATCGATACTCCAGGACACGTAGACTTTGGTTTCCACGTCGTCCGAGCAATGAGAGCAGTTGATGGAGTTTGTTTAGTTGTCGATGCAGTCGAAGGTGTCATGCCTCAGACAGAAACAAACTTAAGACAGGCATTAAAAGAGAGAGCAAAACCAGTTCTTTTCATTAACAAAATTGATCGGCTTATCAACGAACTTAAATTCGATTCGACACAGATGCAGCAGAGATTCATCAAGATTATTACTCAAGTAAACAAGATCATTGATACAAATGCTCCTCCAGAAATGAAGGATGAATGGTCAATTGCAGTCAACAAAGGAAACGTTGCATTCGGTACTGCATTCAATAAGTGGGCAGTCTCGTTCTCATCGATGAAGAAGTTCAATATTGCATTTAAAGATATTTATGATAAGTGTGTTGCTCAAGACCACGCTTGGTTAGTCGAACGATCACCACTTGATGAAGTCATGTTGGAGATGATCGTAAAGCACTTGCCAAACCCATCAAAAGCACAGCCATACCGAACCCCAACACTATGGAAGAACGGTGATTTGACCTCCGAAGCAGGAAAAAGCATGATTGCATGCGATTCGAAAGCAAAGGTACTCGGAGTTTGTTTTGGTGTAGTTTATGATGAACACGCAGGAGAAGTTGCAGTTGTTCGATTGTTCTCTGGAACAGTAGATAAAGGAACACAGCTTTACATTTCAAGCAAGAAGGCATATGCTAAAGTTCAGCAGGTCGGAATATACATGGGACCTGACCGAGTTGCAGCAGAAAAAATAATTGCAGGAAACATTGGTGCATTAGTTGGATTGAAAGATGTCTACGTTGGAGAAACAGTATCTACTGATGTTATCGAACCATTCGAGCAGATTAAGCACTACTCAGAGCCAGTCATTACCAAATCACTTGAAGTTAAGGATCAGAAAGACCTTCCAAAATTGATTGAAGCACTTCGAAGCATCTCAAAGGAAGACCCAACAATCAAGATTACCTTAAACAAGGAAACTGGTGAACACTTAGTTAGTGGAAATGGTGAATTACACCTTGAAATTATCGAATATAAGATCAAGAATGAAAAGAAGATCCAGATAATTACTTCTCCACCAATTGTAGTTTATAAGGAAACAATTACTGGCAGTGCAAGACCGGTTGAAGGAAAATCACCAAACAAACACAACAGACTCAAGGTCACTGTTGAGCCAATTCCAGCAGAAATCATGAAGGCATTAGAAGCTGGTGAAATTAAAGAAGGCAGACCAAGAGGAAAGGAAGTTTGGGAAAAGCTTGTCGAATTGGGAATGGACCGAGAAGAAGCAAAGAATGTTTACGATATATACCAAGGAAACATCTTTGTAAATGGTACAAAGGGTATTCAGTACCTAAACGAAATCGAAGAATTGATGGTTCAGGGTTTCGAAGAAGCAATGGGTCAGGGACCACTTGCAAAGGAGAAAGTAACTGGAGTTAAGGTTATTCTTTCTGATGCAACATTACACGAAGATAATGTCCACAGAGGTCCAGCACAGATGATTCCAGCAATCAAGAGACCAATTTATGCAGCCATATTGATGGCAGGAGTTTCATTGCTTGAACCAAAGCAAAAAGTCTTGATTAACACATTGCAGGACTACTCTGGAAATGTCATCACATTAACAAACGGTCGAAGAGGAACCTTGATGGACATGCAGCAGGAAGGTGAAAATACGGCAATCACAACATTACTGCCAGTAGCAGAAATGTTTGGATTTGCAAATGATCTTCGTGGTGCAACTCAGGGTCGTGCGATTTGGTACCAGGAATATGCAGGGTGTGAACCTATGCCACGAGATTTAACTGCAAAAGTAGTTAGACAGATTCGTGAAAGAAAGGGCGAACAACCAGAACCACCAAGTCCAGCATTCTTCTTGGATCAATAATTTTTTCTTTTAATTTTTATTTTACTCTTTGATAAAAATAAGAAAAGTGGATAGTAACCTAATTCTTTGATATTTTATTTAATAACCATTGACGTATTTCATCTTCTGATTCTGGCTCATCAATATTACCCTCAATAAATAGATTATCTTGGAAAAAAACAAATGTCGGATAATTTTCAACCCCGTATTTATTAGCAATTGGCTCGTATTCTTCAGCATCCATACGATAGAATTTGACAGTCCCTTCGAATTCTTTCGAAAGATTTTTTTCATAGATATAAGAACGTTTACAGTCGCCACACCATGACGCGTAGAAGACGACGACACAATAACCCTTTTCAGATAAAAGAACTGCCGGATCAGTAGAGATTTCAGTTATCATAAATTACCTAATAGAAAGGATGTCTTTAATAAGAAAGACCATTGAAAATTAGCTGAAAGTGCATGTTTTTGATATTTGATACTTATAGCGGCAAAAAGAGGGAATTTCGTCCCTTAGACAAAAAAACAGTAAAGATATACACCTGTGGGCCGTCGGTTTACGAATATTCTCATATTGGCAATTTTAGAACATATTTGTTTGAAGACATTCTGGTTAGATATCTGCAATATCTTGGATATAGAGTTTTGAGGGTAATGAACATAACAGATGTGGAGGACAAAGCAATCGAAAAGGCAGAAGTGGAGGGAATTAGCTTAATTGACCTGCAAAAACCCAAAATAGAGCGATTTTTTGAAGAATTTGAAGCACTTGGAATGCTAAGACCCGATATAGTTGCAAAGGCGAGTGAACACATAAAGGAAACAGTGGAGTTAATTGAAAAAATAGAAAAAAAATAGTTATGCCAAACTGCTTGAAGATGGAATCTATTTTGACATATTAAAATTTAGAGAGTATGGAAAACTCTCAAAAATAAATAATGCCAAATACAGTGGAATAGAAAGAAATGATGATTATTCGAAAGTAACACTTCGAGATTTTTGCCTTTGGAAAAAAACCAATAATCAAATTTCGTGGAATAGCAAATATGGCAAAGGAAGACCAGGCTGGCATATAGAGTGCTCTGCAATAGCAAAAAAATACCTTGGAGATCAGTTTGATATCCATTGTGGTGGAAGCGATAATATATTTCCACATCATGAAAACGAAATTGCACAGATGCAATGTGTAAGTGGCAGAGTACCAGCAAATTACTGGATTCATTGTAAACACCTTACAATAGGCAAAAAAAAGATGTCAAAAAGAACTGGAAACGTATTATATGTCAAGGAACTGGCCAAATGCGACGTTCCTAGCGAATGTTTGAGGTATTACTTGATATCCGAAAAATATCGAAATAAGCTTGATTTTACAACAGAGAGGTTTAAGCAAGAGATTTGTAGAGTCCACGAAATGATTGAAATATTTGAAAGGGTCGGGGATTTTGGATCTAGAAGCGAAAGTTTTGATGCCAGAGTGTACAATAGAATAATAACCGAATTTGAAGATGCCATGAATAATGATTTGAACACAAAATTGGCATTTAGACGAGTTTTTAGAGAGTTATTAAATGCGGAAAAAGAGTTGAACCTTGGCAAAATGAGTAGAGAAAAAGCTAAAGGGATAAGCAGTGCAATTGAAAAAATAGATAAAGTATTTGGAATTTTTGTTAGTTGAAATTAGCCAAGTCGAGTTAATTTTCCTCTTTTTCTTGCTAGATCATACAAGTAGCCGCTGCTAAAGTATGCCCCGACTAACCAAATTGCCGTAAGTACAGTAAGTAAAGGAACGTTTGGAGTGCCTAGACCAATAGTTGATTTTAACAATTCAAAGGCTTGAGCGCTAGGCAATAATTTGACAAATGGCACAAGATATGATGGATAAACCGCATCAACCGAGAAATAGACCCCTGAAAGAAGGACAATTACATCAGGCCAGATAAATGAGACATTAAATGCCTGCTCTTTGGCAAAATAAGCAAAGCCAAGCGTAAATAGCCCCATCGAAAAGCCAATTAGAGCAAAGAAACCGATTGCAAGAGCAAACACAGGCCAATTTGTAACATTAAAACCATAAATAAAATGAGTAAATATTAGATAAAAGACAATTACAAAAAGACCTTTGATAAGACCGCTTATTGCAGCGCCAATTGCAAATTCGAGTCTAGATATAGGAGATATGAGGAGATGAGGAAGGGATTTTGACCAATACTCTTCAGTAAAGGACATAACGATTTCCATATTAAGAAAATAGATCATTCGCCAGCCCATCATACCAAGAATTATCGCTTGGAGATACTGCGTATCACTACCGATGTAAGTCGCAAAAAAAGTTAATGTGAAAAGAAATATAATTGGCCAGACAAAGATATCTGCAAGCCTAAAGGTATTTCTCTTAAGAGACATTAAGTTTTTGTAAACTTGAGAATATATTCTACCTAGAGTTGGGTTCATTTGGTGGCACCTTTTTGTAAGTTTTTCTTATCTTTGTCATTTTGAATAATGGTTAGATAGGCTTCTTCTAGAGTTGGCTCAAGAACAGACACTGAGAAAATATCAGAGCTTAATTTTGTAAGTTTAGCCATGATTTCTTTAATTTCTGATGGATCGTCGACATTTATTTCGAGGGTTTTTTCAGAAGTTATTTTTGAAGAGAGTGAACCTAGTCTTGAAAGAACCTCTTTTGGATTTGAACAGTTGATTTCTACAGTGTTTTTGCTATGGATTGATTTTTTTAATTCTTCAAAGGTGCCGATTATGACGATTTTACCCCCTTGAATAAATGCGATACGATCACAAAGTTCTTGAGCTTCGAACATATTGTGAGTAGTTAGTAAAATAGTTCTACCTTCTTTTTTGAATTTTTTGATTAAATTACGCACAATAATTGCTGATTCGACATCTAAGCCGACTGTAGGCTCATCTAAGATCAAGACTTGGGGATCATTTAGAAGTGCCTTGGCAATTAGAAATCGTTGCTTCATACCGGCAGAAAACTCTTCAACACCAACGTTTTTTGAGTCTAATAGTTCAGTTAATTTGAGAACTTCGTCTATTTTTTCTTCAGGGTTTTTTACACTATATAGAAGCGAGTAATATTTGAGTGCTTCATATGCTGAAAGAGTGGCCAAAACTCCAGTAAAGCCAGAGACAAAATTTATCCGACTTTGAAGTTTTGTGTGTTCGGTTGCACAATCAAGACCAAAGATTTTTGCACTGCCTGACTCTGGAGTTATGATACCACAGAGGATGCTGATAAGAGTTGTCTTTCCAGCCCCATTTGGACCTAAAAGCCCGAACACTTCGCCTTTTTGAATTGAAAAATTGATTGAAGTAAGTGCTTGAATTGAACTTTCGTTGTTTTTGTAGGATTTTGAAAGATTACTAACGCTAATTGTTGGATCCATGGAATAAAAATGCAGACTAATATTAAATTACTATTGATCCGGGTGAGGTGCAGTACTGGGCTTTTCAAAATAGAGACCTTGAAGACGAGGAGAATAAACGATTTTGACAAAACCGCACGATTTGAGTTTTAATTCTGTTTCTTTTTCGATTTGTCGCCCCTTTGAAACACCAACTGAGCCAACATAGTGAAATAAACGAGCGCCCTTTTTACAGACCCTAAATAATTCGCGATAAAAATCATCAGAATACAAATCTGGAGCGTGAGAAAATCGAGGTGGATCGTGAATCACATAAGAAAAAGACAAATCTGCAAAATTTTTGATTAAATCAAATGAACTGCCTTGAAGAACTTCGATTTTGCCATTTTTTTCAAATAATTCACTGCTCATAGGACTCCATTTGGCTAAAAGAAGGACTGAAGGTGAAAACTCACAAGTTGTGACTTTCTTCACTAATTTAGATTTTGAAGAAGCAATTGCAGTGTAACCTAAGCCCATACACGTATCAAGAACAACCGAATCGGATTTTGAGATTTTTAACCCAGAAACAACCTCATGTGAGTAATCTAGAGGTGTTTCAAAATCCCGAACTAGCTGCATTCGCAAACCATCGATTTCAAGGATAGGCACGCCATCGAAAATTCGGAGTTTGTAGTAGTGCTGGTCAAAAACATCGAGTCTTCTTAGACCATCTTTGTCTTGTGCATAGATAAATTGATCATCATAGGTGTAAGTAATACTGCCATCTTTAGATTTGCAATAGAATTTTGGAATTGAATCTTT
>CAZZKB010000030.1:0-2526 GCA_964654575.1 Microcaldota archaeon
AAAGCCATTTTTACTAGCTGCTTGTCTATACCCTATCAAAGATGATCATCTGCCTTATGGTTTTGATTTGTTTCCATTTTCGCATTCGTTGACAATGGGGTTAGCAAGATTGTTTGTTTTATCGAATCCTAATTTACTTCGACAAAAATTTGGTTCTGGCGGTATGACAACTGGAACTAATATTCTTCTTCCTTCGAGAGCCGAAATTCCTGCTCGCCATGAGCTACAACACTTGACTGATTACTTAGTTAAGCCTCGTGATTATCCAAGAGGGGTAGAGGCGACATTAAAGACCAGAATCGAATTTGAATATCGCGCAAAACTAGCCGAAATCATCGCTGCTCCTGAACCATTTCAGGTAGTTCTCGCCTTCCGCTTATCAATGGTTAGTTCCAAAATCGGTCTTCTAAAAGACCTTGATAGTCAAGATGCACATCGAGCTGCAGAAAAGAAAATACTTTTTGATTTTGATGGTATTCCTAAGGTTGACATGAGGCAGAGAGCAGTAGAGCTTCTTGACCAAAGCTATAAAAGGTGGGTGGGAGTTTCACTCACTGAAATCTTCGAACATTGTGAAAAATAACCTGTGTTTGTCTTTTTTGATGTTAGTTTATTTAAATGGTTTTTTGTGGGATAGAATTTTAAATCTTTAAATTCATATATTATTGTTTATGTCTAGCCTCAGGTATAGTAATGCTCCTTCAAATCCCTCAAGAGCTCTTTCTAGGGCAGATCGAGTATCATTAATGGACGCACTACTTGATCGACCTTCTCCTTATCATTTGTCTAGTGCCGGTGCCGGTGGTTGTGCAATTGTTTTTAAGGCAGTTGATACTCGAACTGGGCAGACATTTGCCCTTAAGGCGCCTTATAAAAAAGATGATCAAATTGGCATCGATACTTTAAGAAAAGAAGCAGATGCACTTAGAAAACTCGATCATCCAAACATTATTGGTTATCGTGGTCACATGTTAGGTGGAGATGCATCATTCGTGGCTATTGATTATGTACCTGGTCGAACTTTAGATGCTCTTTTTTATGATTTAACAATTGAACAATATGCCAAAATATTGCAACAAGTTGCAGATGCTGCTGCTCATTGTCACTTGATGGGTATTGTTCATCGAGATATAAAACCCGATAATATTATTGTCGGATCTGATTTGAAACTAATTGACTTTGGTTTATCTAGAGGGATAAATCAAACTCCAGATTTTGTCTCAGGTACTCCAGAATATATGGATCCACAGCGTGTTGATCTAGCTAGGTCATCTCCTCATGATGATGTATATGCCTTAGGTATGATGCTCTTTGAGCGCTGCGGCGGTAGGAAACTAGTTGTACGATCTGTAAGTCCAAACCCTTCGCTGTCTGATATTGCTGCTTTTCATGCTTCAATTCCACTTGCTATGGATTCTACCAATCTATTTGGGGAGTCCGTTCCTTCTGATCTAGTTTATGCAGCTTCTCTTGCACGGCATCCTGACCCATCTCTACGGTTAAGTTCTGCAAGTGAATTTGCCGAACTTTTAAGAGTTTTCTCACGCTAGTCTTATTTTTAAATGTTAGTTAATGTACTATTATGTGTGTCAAGATTATCTTTATCACAAACAGTTGGCTTAGTTCGCGATAGCAATTCTATTCGAGAAGCACATGCAAAAGTAAATGCTCATCTTCGTACTACTAAACCTGCTCGTGTTTGGCAAGAGTTTTTCGATTTTCAGAAGCAAAGGATAAATGAAGCGGCATCCAAGGTCAAAGGGCGAGATCGAGCTATTGTTTATGGAGCTGGTAATTGCCATGATTTTGATCTTGACTTTTTAGCTGATTACTTTAGACGAGTAGTTTTAGTTGATATTGAAGAAGATGCTGTATCAATTGCTCGTCAAAAACTTCCAGAGCAACTTAGAAGAAAAGTTGAAATTGAGCTTAAGGATGCGTCCTGCTGTCTTGATTCATTAGTTGTGCCTGCAAGGCATTTTATCAGTCGAACCTATGGCCCAGAAAAATCATTTACGAATTTGGTTGCTGCGATAGTAAATAGTCCAGATGTAGAAATCACTCCAGAAGAAGAAAAATTCGATTTTGTTCTTTCAACTGATTTATCATCTACGATTTCGCGTGTCCCACTTATCTATCTTTATCACCGTTTTTGCGAAGAATTTCCGAGCTTAGGTGTTGATTTCAATCTGTTCCAGATTCATTTCCTTGATTATATGCAAGCATCATTTCGTTTTCATCTAATGTCTATTGCTGGACATTTTGATGAACGTTCTATTGGTGTTGTCACTGCAAATAGTGTCGAATCACAAATTGTTCGAACTGATGATTTTGCACTTGCACATTATGCAATAGATCCATCAAACGGTCAGTCGTACGTTCTGTTCGATTCTACTCTAGGTCCAAAATTTGATGATTTTAGTGAGCCTTTATTGTGTCTCGATTCAGTTCAAATGTCATCCGCTTTCACGGGTTTTGGTGCTACTTCAACAACGGATGTATTTGTTGTTGACAGCGATCCAGTAA
>CAZZKB010000030.1:2626-4343 GCA_964654575.1 Microcaldota archaeon
GGTTTTGGTGCTACTTCAACAACGGATGTATTTGTTGTTGACAGCGATCCAGTAAGACACGGCGGCAAATTGTACTATCCAAAAGGAACGCAGTGCGAAATTTTAGAAATTGGCCGCTTTCCACTAGGAGCAGTAGTTCCGTATCAGCCAAGCAAATTTGCAATAACTAAAGATTAATGGTTTAATCCTTTCTTCTCATTGTTTATTCATGCGAATTGGTATTATTGGAGCCGGAAGGCTGGGAACTGTTTTTGCACGAGCACTTTCAAAGGACCACGAAGTCTTAGTTCATGATCGGGATATGGATAATGTAAAGAAATTAAGTATGGATATCGGAATAAAGCCAGTAAAAAGCATATCTGATTTTTCAAAACTAGAAATGGTTATTGTTGCAGTCAAGCCAGCCGCTGTCCAAGAAGTCATCTCTCAAATAAAAGATGCGCAACTAATTGTTTCATGCGCTGCTGGTCTTACTATAAAAAAGCTACAATCTTTTGGCTCAAGAAATATCATTCGAATAATGCCAAATATCGCTGCCGAAGTCAATGAAGCAGTTATTGCATACTCACTGCATCCAGAAATGGAGCATAAAGAAAAAGCCTTTTTGACTGCTTTCTCAGCTCTTGGTCTTTGCGTTAAAATAGATGAAAGTCAGTTGGACCCTATAACTGCTGCCTCAGGCTCAGGTCCAGCATTTATTGCATATTTTGCTCAAGCAATGATTGACGAAGCTATCTCTCAAGGACTTCATCCAAGTGTTGCTCAAAAGGCAGTTGCTCAGACATTAGTTGGTACTGGTAAATTGATGCTTTCTGGCTATGACTCAAAGAAAGTTATTGAAACAGTTGCAAGTCCTGGTGGAACTACTGAAGCTGGGCTAAGGATGCTTGAGCAGAGTGGGGTAAAAAAAGCTATTCGAGAAGCTGCTGGGTTTTCAACTCAAAAGGCTCGGGAAATTGGAAAGTAGCTGTTTTTATTTATTCTTTTCGTTTGCCATTAATGGTAAACAAAAATCTAGATTCTGCCCTTTTGGAGGCAATATCTCGCTTTGATGCAACTGCTTTAGTTGATCTAATCAATCAAGGTGCAGATCCAAACATAATTCTTCCAAGTAAAAATCCTCTTCTTGTTGAGATGTGCTTTAATGGAACTGTTGAACTTTCAAAATTCATTCTTTCTAAAGGAGCCGACATAAATGCAAAAAATCCTTTAGGTCAGATTTCCCTTGACGGTGGGGTCGGAAAACAGGATTCAGAATTTGTACAATTTCTGCTTAGTAAAGGTGCAAATGCCGACAATCGCTATTCTAATGGACTATCTACTCTTGCAATTGCTATTACTACTGACAATTTGGAGATTACTGAAATGTTGCTTAAGGCTGGAGCTGATCCAAACGCAGTTTATCAAGAAACGGTCGATAAGGACAAGAAGGATTTCTTGAAAATGGCACTTAAGGAAAATTGGTTCAAAAAACCAGAAGTGGGAATGACACTTTTTGTTGATGAGCAAACTGCTAAGGATATTGTTTCTGGGAAAACAAAAACACTCAAAAGCAGTCCATTAACAATTGCAAAAAACAACCCTGCTATGGTTAAGTTACTCAAGAAATATGGGGCTAAATCTTAAATCTCAGTATTGCAGCAACTTTTCCAAATCCTTTTAGCTTTGCTCCAGCATCGCCTTCTTTGGAAAATATTATCATTTTTGTTCCGTTCTT
>CAZZKB010000030.1:4443-9082 GCA_964654575.1 Microcaldota archaeon
CTCAGCATCAGAAACGCTCTCAAAAACGATTCGTTTTATCAATTCAGGTTTGAGTTTCTGAATGTATTTTTTCAAATTGTCTTTTGTAAAGCCCGGGCCAGCAATTATGTATTTTTCAGAATGCCTCTCAACTTCATCCATTATAGTTTGGAAATATTTGTCCCTATTCTTCTCGTAATTATCGTCTTTTTTCGATCCACTAGAATGAAACTCTGCTCCATATTCAATGCCATAAGAGCGCAGTTCGGCACAAAGTGCTTTTTCGTCATCTAGGGCTATTATGCGCAGCCTTGCTCGTTTGGATTCTTTTTCGGCTTCTCTAATTCGCTCAAGCTCGTAGTTCTTCCACTGTTTAACTATTCGAAACTGTTCGCCTTCTGGTACTTCGATAGTGTGGTGTCGTCCAAGCTGGACGAATTCTTCTGGCTCACCAAACACTATCGTTCCAAGAACTCGTAATCTGTTAGCATTTTTTGCAAATTCTGCATTTTCAGCTTTAATTCTTATCACAACTGGCTTCTTCTCTTCCTTATTACCCACTTTGTGAGTCCGCATTGTCTTAGCTTCGACTAGATCTCCTGGAAGAATTATCTTCTCTAGGTGCCACATGTCATCAAGCGTGTCAATTTGCAATCTCATTTCGCCGCTTTTGCGATCGAAAAAGTGAACTTTCATCAATCTATTGTTCAGCGGTTTCCTTTTTATCCTTAAACTTCCTATCGTTGAGTGTGTCTATAAAGATAAAACATCACAAACAGCACGATTCATCGTCTAATATGTGCTCTGGCTGTAGCGGCTATTGCTGCAAGCTTCATGTCGATCTAACTATTTATGATGTGCTGCGTATCAGTGAGCTTTCGGGCAAGGATTTCGATTCTTTTGTTCAATTATACGAAGCTGATGAAACTGATGCATTTGGCTTTCGAGCTTTAGGACAAATCGTCAAACTTTCATTAGCAAAAAAATCAGATGGCTACTGCACTTTTTTTGGCTCTGGACCAGACCTTTGTTGTTCAATTGAAGAAAATAAGCCTGGCATATGTCTAATCTATCCAATGGCACTTGATGGCAATAAAGTCGTCTTAAGAGAAGACGCAATTTGTCCAAATGAAAACATCAAGCGGGCTGATTTTTCCAAGATGAATTCAAAAGCACTTGAGGATTATGGCTGGGAGTGGCAGAACTATTATCAGTTTGTCAAGGAATGGAACAATTCTGCTAACGGGAGCGAGAATCCAAACGAGTTTCTTGCTTATGCAATTAGTCAGGTTAAATATGAAATGTCTCCTCTAGGAAGGTTTTATCGCTCTCTAAAGAAGAGACTTTTTCCACATAAAAGAGTTTGATGTTTATGGAGCAATTTATTCTGCTACTGCTATTCCCACTGGTTGGCTATTTATGTGGTTTTTTTAAAATTGCAAAGCATGATGACTATCGGCTTCTGACTGATTTAGCTTTTTATGTGTTTCTTCCCTGCTCAGTACTATCTTCTTTTATCGGATTTGAATTCTCCTCATCAATTGTCAATTCACTAGTTTTAGTCTTTCTCAGTCTCTTATGCATCTCTCTAATCTCCTTTGCAATTTCAAGATGGCTTAAATTCGATAACTACTCAACTTCTACATTTCTGATGTGTTCTATTTTCGGCAATATTATTTTTCTCGGACTACCTCTTTCAGAGGTTCTTTTTGGTCAATCTGTTTCACAAATTATGAATCTATTTATCGCATTTCACAACTTATTTATTTTCGGATTTCTCTTCCCAATAATTGTGCTTTCAACTGATAAGAAGCACAATATAACATCAAGTATTTTCAGAGTTCTAAAAAATACTGTTGTCTCCTTTGCCCTACTTGGAATAGTTTTCAGTCTTCTACGGGTCGATCTATCTGGCATTCTTCCATATTTAAAATCTTTTTCAAGTTTAACCACTCCTATATCTATGATTGCTTTGGGTCTGTACTTTTCAAAAAATGTTAAAATCGACTTTTCCAAAGACGTTCTGCTTTTTACCTTTTCAAAGATTGTGGTTATGCCTATTATGACGTATTTCGTCTTTTTTGGAAATCCTTATCAAAAACAGGCTGTATTCATGTCAATGATGCCTGTTGCGATATCTAATTTTTCAATCATTGGTTCTATATCAAAAAAGCCCGAGAAGAAAGTTCTAGATTCAATCTTTCTAAGTACTATAATTTCTCTTCTTCTGGTCTTTTTATTCAAAATAATTGGTTTCTTTTAACTAACGTGAATTTAGAAAATTCTTATTTTTTTTGTTCAAAATTCAATTTTTCTATTTTAATTTCTTATTTTGATCAATTAAAGTAATGGAGAATTTATATAAAATGAAATTTTTATGATTTCCCACTTAAGGTGTTTTTGTATGTCTTTAGAGCGAAGATTGACTGTTGTTGAATCAAGGAATTTGAATGTACGTACTAGTGCTGCTGGCGTTGCAGTTTTTCCCACTGCGGATGTAAATTCATGCGCTGCAAGAGTCAATAATCTGGCTTCTAAGCATGCTCCAAGTTGGAAAGATCGAGGAGGCATGATTTCATTAAGTCTTGGTGATGCAGATACTGGAACTATGCCAGATAAAGTGATTAATGCTCACGATGATGCATTTAGATCGTCTCGTGAAGTTCCATACGCTCCGATTCCAGGGGCGCCTAAACTTAGAGATGTTGTCGCATCAAATATGAGAAACATGTTTGGTGTACCTAATGCCACTGCAGATCAAGTGCTTCCAATTGCAGGAAGCCGCTTTGGTGAAGCTGCATTTATGGAGATATTCTATGCAAGTCCTGACTATCAAGGTAGAAAAATGCTGGTTGTCGATCCATGCTGGGCAACTGGGCCACAACAAGCACAAAAAGTCGGTGGTCGTGATGGACTTATCGAAGCAATGCTTCCATACGATAAAGAGTCTCTGTTTGCTCGTCTAACTCCAGCTATGCTTGACGATCTTTTAGATCGACATCCAGAAATCGGTGGAATTCTGTTCACTAACCCAAATAATCCAACTGGACATTTAGCAACTAGGGATGAAATGCGTGAATTTGCAGAAATCTTTGCCTCTCGCAGGTTATTGGTTCTTGAAGATGCTACTTATGGCTACATAACTTTTGGTCACTCTGTATCAACTCTCTTTTCAGTTGCAAATGATCTGAAATCTGCAGATCGTGATGCACTACTTGAGAGAACTGCTCTTGTTCTAGGATTGCAGAAGTTAGTCGGCTCGGGTTTGCGTGTTTCGGCAGTTGTTGCGCAAAGTCCGGATCTGCTTGCTTCATTTACTGGCTTAGTGTCAAACTACACCGGTCCAGTTAATGCTCCGGCACAGGCTGCGGCAGCAGTGCTTTACTCTGATTATGGCGCATTAAATGCAGCCAATTCAGTTCTTGCTAGAAGAAGAGTTGCTTTAGCATCTGCACTTGAGCAAGCAAGAGTAAATCTTCGAAGGGTTCATGATGTCGATGTCTTTGAACACACTCTTGGTCAAGTTGTTACTACTCCAACCCTTCATGGCGGAGGCTATTATGCAGTCATGAAACTTCACCCAAAGGCAATCGCACGAATTTGTGAAACTATGGGAATTTCAGAATTGACTTCAGATGCTGTGATGGAATTCTTTGCCGGAGAAGTCGGAACAAAAGTTCAAGCAGGAATTACGATGAGGCTTGATGATACACACATTCGGCTTGCATTTGGAGCAGTATCAGAAGATCATCTAAAATTATTTGGAGAGCGGCTTGAAGCAGCATTCAAATAATTTATTTTTTTTCTTTCAAAATAAGAAACATTAATTAACTAATTAAATTATGAACAATTAATGCTTGATCTACTTGACGAAAAGATACTCTCAGAGCTAGACAATGACGCAAGGATTAGCAGTACAAAAATAGCAAAAAAGCTCCATGTTGCAAAGAGCGTAGTAACTTATCGAATAAAAAACATGGAAAAATCAGGCATCATTAAGAGATATTATTCTGTTATAGATTCATACAAGCTTGGTTATTCGTCTTACCGGATTTACTTAAAACTAAAGCGCACTTCTCCGAAAAAAGAGCGAGAAATAATCGATTTTCTTACGTCTATGAAGCAGACTAGGTGGGTTGGGCTAATCAAAGGCAGTTATAATATAGGCGTTGTTTTTCTCGTTAGCTCTCAAGGAGAATTTGTAGATTTGTGGAATGTTTTCTACTCAAAATATCGAGATCAAATATCCAAGTACTACCTTGGTCTTTCATGTGGTCTTGAACGCTTCCGTCTTCCTTTTGCAAAAAAGCATCTGAAGAGTTTGGCAAATGTTGATTTGGTTCAAATCGGCTCGAAGGTAGAAATTGACGAAATCGATTCAAAACTCCTAGAGCAGCTTTCGATAAATGGCAGAATTCCTCTTCTTGAACTGTCTCAAAAAATTGGTCTTAGTCCAGCTGCAATTCAATATCGTCTAAATTCCCTTAGGGAAAAGAAAGTTATTCTCGGATTTAGGCCTATCGTAAATATGGAAATGCTTGGTTACACTCTATACAAAATAGATATAAATCTGAAAACTCTCTCATCTATGGAAAAGATGAGGCGTTTTGCTCGTGAGCATGAAAACATTTTCTGCAGCATCAAGACTCTTGGCTGGGCT
>CAZZKB010000031.1:0-9023 GCA_964654575.1 Microcaldota archaeon
ACTGGTTTATCGTTTCAGGATGCATTTCCCAGATATCGTTACCCCAGTGCTTCTTTGCATATTCGATATCTATCTTCGATTTCAATTTGTCCTTTTTCGATACGCTCTTGAAATCGAAAGTTCCTTTTCTAAAAACAAGTATGTGCTCGTAAAGATTATTTGGGTAATAGTACATCGGATATGGATTCTGGATCAATGTCCCAAACCTTCTTCCGCTTCCACCACCAGAGCGGACTCCTGAGGGTTTCTTCCAAAGTATGTCTTCGCGATACTCAAAACCAGACTTTTGCAATAATCGGATAAAATGGGCTGGGATCGGATATTTCTTCTGTCCACTGATCACATCGGATATGTTTACGCAACAATAGCGCCCTTCTTGTAGAACACGATAACATTCGCTGAATACTTGGCGCATTGACAAAAGATACGTCTGGTATTCATTGATAGAACCAATATTATCGATCCCATAATCTTTTACGTTAAAATAAGGGGGACTTGTTACGATAAGCTGGACAGAAGCGTCTTTTACTCCCGCCATGTTCCTACAATCGCCAATTACGACCATGTGCTTTGACATGGTCAATAAGATAACTCATTGGACTATTTTATGATCTCTGCTAATATTGGCACTGTGGTGCCTAATTGATATTATAACTGACTTGACTAGTTGTCCAAAAAGGTGTATATTATTATTGAGCTAAACTGTAGCGTTATCATCGCCTTCAATCCCCAAGGCAAGTTTATTCCACATCAGGCATCCGATTACAAAAGATGCTTCCATATCGGATTTAGTTTTCCAAAGAGCAATAAGTTTATTGGTTTGGTCACGAAATTTTTCTACTGCTTCTCTAACATTATTTCCCTTAAGCAGTGATGAAGGAATTACGTTTGATGAAATAAAGCAAGGAGCCGCCAGCTCATCCTTTGTTGGGTTTGTAGTTCTACCTGGATCTGCAAAAAACATGAATGGCATAGAATATCCAACAAATGCACGAGTTCCTTTTTTAGAACAACTTTTTCCGAGTCGGGTAAGAGAGTCACAACTTCTCGCATAGACTACAGTATCTTTCAAAATATGATCATTCTCATCAGTCTTCAATAGCGCCTGATCATTATGGCCGTGCACTTCGTCTTGATTTCCGTGACCATTGAACATTACAAATGTCGGATTCGATTTTGTAAGTCGACTTTCCAGCTCTTTCCTATTGGCTTTTTCTTTTTTGAGATTTATTACATTGAATCCGTTATTCTCTGCAGTTTTAACAATTTCTTGGCTCCATTTAGAAACGTAGTCTGTTGTTGGATCATATTCAGGTGTCGTAATTAGGAAAGTCTTAGCCATTCTTTACCTCTTCTTTAAAAGATCTAATATAATTCATATACATTTTTACAACTAGTTCTCCTATTTCCGTTCTCTCTCTTATATTTGATATAAGTTCATCTCTAGTGAACGGACCACGACCCCCTATGTTCAATATCATCGTTTTTGGAATCTGTGCCAACCTTGCTAATACAATGTTTATCTCTTCTTCAGAAGGTTCCATAAAATCACTTAAATTATCTTTAACTTATTAAGCTGGCCTAGGATAATCTTACTCATTTCGGTATCATGGGTTATTTCATTACGCGCTAATTCCCAGCTAATTGGCTCATTATTTATCACGATTACTACTTGAGTTCTTTCAACGATAGGTAAGTTAGCATAAATTTTCATGAATTTGGCAGCCAAATCTGGCTCATTTTTAGTCATATCAGGAGCCCTCCACTTTAACTATATAAATGATTTACTTTATGTTTTAATATATTTCCGTTTTTCTTAGTTTAATTAGAAGCCTCTCTTTTTAACCTCTGGCCCTCAGAACAGCCCTCAGAGGAACGATATTTGCCTCAGCACTCAGATGGGTTCTCTGCATTCGGCAGGAGCATTCCTCCTCAAACAATAATAACTCATTTTTTTGTCAATATAATATGAGTAGCATTTTCGCCATTTTTCCTTTGTATCTGAGTAAATCCTAATTTAGGCATATCAATTCCCGTAAACACGTGCTCGCCAGAGCCAAGAAACACAGCAGAAAAGGCAAAATGAATTTCATCAATATAACCTGCTTGAAGAAACTGGCGAACTGTAGAAACTCCCCCACTTATGCGTATGTCTTTCCCTTTTGCAACTCTTCTAGCATTTTCCAAGGCAGTTTCAATGCCCTCTACAAAGTAAAACGTCGTTCCCCC
The DNA here is from genome assembly GCA_964654575.1 of Microcaldota archaeon. GTDB lineage: Archaea > Micrarchaeota > Micrarchaeia > Anstonellales > Bilamarchaeaceae > Bilamarchaeum. The sequence goes on from CAZZKB010000031.1 coordinate 2,230, forward strand.
ATTCATCTTTAGAGGTTCTCTCGGATGATGAGTTAGTACAAAAACCGGAACGTGATACGGAGGTTCATCCCCCCACCATCCCTTCCATCCATCATCCTTCCATGGTCCACGCATCGGTCCGAACATATTGCGTCCCATTATCCAGGCGCCAACATTCTCAAAAGACTTCTCTGCAAATTCGTTATCAATTCCTTCTGTTCCCTGATCTTTACCAAGAACGTTCTTCTGAAATATTTTTGTTGGATATAACCATGTGTGAAGTTCGGTTCCACGTTTACCTAACGGGTTTTGAAGACTTTGCTCAAGTCCGGCTCCAAAGCCATCTAATGAAATAGAAAAACCTGCTACTTTAACTTTGCTCATATCAATTACCTTCGAATGAATTATTTATTTACTAATTCATAGGTCGTTTTTTATATTAGGCTTATTCTAATCTACCTTTCTATATTTTTTATTCAATTCGAGTTAAATTCATGTGATTAATAGTTGCAAATTCCTTATTTTCCCATGAAAAACCAAAAAAAAGCTTTATAAAATTTAGATTGTTTTGCAGTTAATGCGATTTTCATATGTGATTTTGGTTTTGTTTCTGATACTCTCAAGCTTTGCTTTTGCGTCCACTTTGGTTGTAAATTCGACTTCTTCAGCATGTGCTGTTAGTAGTGGAAGCTATTATTCGACAATTCAATCTGCGGTAGATGCCGCCTCAGGTGGAGACACAATTATTGTGTGCGATGGTACTTACTCAGAAAATCCATACATCTCCAAATCGATAAATCTTTATGGAAACCAAAGTGGCACTGCTCTTGGTGGTGAAATTACAGTTGAAAATGCAAATTTTACTAACATAACTAATCTATCAATCACTTCTTCGTGTTCTCAAGCACTCTATCTTACTCGAAGCTCTTATGATACTATTTCAAATGTTTCTCTAAGCCCATCAGGCGGCTGTTCGTGGTATTCTCTATTTCAGGTTTACAACTCAAATTACAATAACATCAGCAATATCAATATTTCTTCAGATAGAACTCACGGAATCGATTTATCTGGCAGTACTGGCAATCGCTTCTCCAATATTTCAGTTTCTACTGCTGATAATTACTTTTCTCTTCAAATTTCATCAAGTGAAAATAACAACTTTACAGATGTCTTCCTAAATTCGAGCTTAGTTTACTATTCTTATGACGCTACTCAATGCAATAATCCCTTTAGCAATGTTGTAGATCGTCTTAATCGACCAATTCTTACTTATCAAAATCAAATTGGAGTTAATCTTGATGGGGACAATATCTCTCAGTTAGTCCTATGTAATGTCAGCTCATCAAATATCAAAAACTTAAATTTTTCGAGTAGATATTATCGTTTTAGTTCTGCACTTTATGCGTTTAATTCTAATTCAAACAATTTCACAAATAATTTGTTCAACATGAGTTCTGTTAGTGGAGGGGGTGCAAGTTTTGTTTCTTCATTTTCAAACACTTTTGCTAATAATCTTATTACTAACGGAAATGACGGATTCTATCTTTATGGGTCTGATTCGAATCAAATCCTATACAACGATTTTGTATCAAACAATTATGGTGTTTATTTTGATACTGGTTCAGATTCAAATTCTATGCTAAATAACAATTTTACTAACAATTACAATGGCTTCTATCTTTATCAAGCAAATGACAATCAAATTGGTTATAACAACATAGTTAGTTCATACATGTCCTTTGGTTCTTCTTGTCCCTTTATCTATTTTTGGAATGGTAGTAGTTTTGATTTTAGATCTGATTTTTCATCAAGCGGACATCTTGGTCCATCAAAGAAAGGCACTCCAAGAACTTACTATGATTATCTGAAAATCCCAGGAGACGAATTTGTCAATACTGGAGATAGTTATCAACTCAAATTAACTGAAGAACTTGATGAATTTTCGTACATTGATAAGCTTAGCCTTACGACCGTTGACCACTCACCAGATTATGATGTATATAATGGATTTAACAGAGCCAACAAAACTTCTTTCTATACTGTTAGCAAGTCTCTTAGCCCAATAGTTAGCTGCACTGACGAATTAAGTAATGATTGTCTTGATGCAGTTTCCACTAAAGATGGAATCTATACTCAAAACAATACTGGGTCGCAGAAAATTTATACTATTGATCTAGGTAATGTTTCTGGTCCAGCACCAGTTAAGTTAGTTATTTCATATTCAAAGGATATGAACGACGCTCTTGCAAATAGCAGTCGTTCAATCCAAATAAAGAACTCCAGTGGTGTTTGGACTACGTTATATACAAATTCACAAATTCTCTCGCCTCCAAATGCACCAAACACTTATGTTCTAGATCTTACTGGTTTACTTCATTATAATGGCGAGGTAAAACTTATATTGCCAGAAGGACTTTTGGATTACTTAGCAGTTGATCGATCTGATCAGCAACCTATCACAGTCCGAGAATCTCTTCCTGACTATGCAGACTTGCATTATCGAGGCTTTTCAGAGGGTCTTGGCGACACAATTCAAAATTTTGATTACAATTCACTCGTTTCTCACATAAATGCAAATCCAACTGGAAATTTCACTCGCTATGGTAATGTTACTGAGCTGCTAACTCAGACTGATGACAAATATGTGATTTTACACAGTGGTGATGAAATATCCGTTTCATATCCATATTCCGCACCAGAAAACGGATCAGTTCGTGATTTATTTGTCTATGGCTATTATTATTACAAGACTCCGGATAGTAAATTGTTCAATTACACTGTTGATCCACTGCCATTTGCTGCAATGTCTAACTATCCATACGCTCTAAACGAATCTTATCCATCTGATGCAAGTCATCTCCAATATCTTCAAACTTACAACACTAGACAGTATAACTTATCTGCGGCATCGTCTTTTCCAAATTCGTTCAATAACTCTGTCTTTGAAAACAATTTCGTAGGATATGGGGATGGATATGGTATCTATCTTAGCTATGAAAACAGCACTAAATTGCTCAACAACAATATCTCAGCATACCAATATGGTATCTACCTTACTGGATCTGATCAGTCTCTAATCGAAGGCAACAATATTACCAATTCGACATATTACAATGGTGCCTCATACGGTTATGGTATTTATGTCGATAATGACATGCTAATTGGTAACAATATTATTCGAAACAACACTATTACTGCATACTTGCCAGCTTATGGTATTTACTCGTACTATACAATTCATACTAATATTACAAACAACAAAATCTACAATTCATATAATGGAATATACTTAGACACTAATGATTATTCGTTTGTGGATGGTAACTACGTATACAATTCGACTAATACTGGTATCTATCAAGATGGCTATTATCAAAATGGTGGCAATATCATTTCGAATAACAATGTTGACCAGGTTAGTGGTTCAACCGATGGTATTTATATTAACGGCGGCTACTACACCAACGTAACTGGCAACAATATTACCAACGCCTATGATACTATTTATTTAGACTCTGCAGATTTTGTGCAAATCAGAAATAACACTTTAACTAACATGACTGATTCTGGAGTTTACATCTATGGCTATGATAGTTATGGCGACAATTTAGTTTCTGGCAACTGGATAAATACTACTGATTATGGTATGTATCTAGAAGGTGCATATTTGACAAATATCACTTCTAATCAGATCTACAGTGGCTATATTGCTCTGTATCTTGATGGCGACACCAATCAAAACTTAGTTTTACACAATCGAATTCAAAGTGATTCTTGGGTTTTAGATAACTCTGGTTCAAACTATTATAACGATAGTTATTCTGGAAACATTTACTATCTTTTAAACGGTACTTCGAGTTGGGACTACTACTATTCTATTGACAACAGTTATCTGTCTAATGACACTAGTGTTCCCCAAGATGGTTGGGCTGATACGGGTTGGGTTCCATACGATTCAATGCACAATCAAAATTCCGAGTGGTCTAGTGATGGTGCTGATTTTCATCCCGCAATTGTTGACAATCCAGCAATTCGCTCGATAAGTCTGTCTATGCTTTCACCATCTGTTAATGGAAACGCTTCCGATCCAGTGACATTCCAATATAATGTCAGCACTGGTTGGACTGGACAAAATATTACAGAATGTAATCTTACTGTACTTTCTGATAAAGGAATCGAGTTAAGTCAATCAAGCGATCTTGCTCCTGGTCTAGTTGGTCTTTGGCATTTTAACGGAGATCTAAATGATTCTTCGGGCAATTCGAACAACGGTGTTGCAGATGGAGGATCTTTCTCAAGTGATTACATTTTTGGTAGCTCGTCTTATGATATTCCATATGCAAACAGTATTTCTGTTCCTGATAGTGAAAGTCTAAACATTACTGGAAATATTACTCTTAGCGCATGGGTAAAAACTTCGGATATTTCTCATGATGGAATCATTGTAAGTAAAATCTATTTCCATTATCCTGATGGAAATCCAAATATGGGCTATGCCTTAAGGAAAGAAGGGAGTAATTGGGTATTTAATTTAGGAAATGGCAGTGCTAGTGGATGGAGCGATACAATTAGTACTGGGCCAGTTCTTGTAACTACTGATTCGTGGTCTCACATCGTTGGTACGTACAACGGCACTACTATGATTCTTTATCTAAATGGCCGTAATGTTTCAAACTACGATGTATCTATTCGCTCTATTGGTGCAGTAGATCAACCTCTATCATTTGGTCGTGCTTTGGGTCCAGGGGACAATTACTGGGAGTCAACAAACGGATACTTCTTTGGTCAAATAGACGAGGTTGCAATTTGGAATCGTAGTTTGTCTTTTGATGAAGTCTCAGCTCTATACGATATGGAACATATAAGATATAATTCATCCTCTACATCTGTAACTAAAGATGCTTTATCTAACTTCCAATTATCTTTGCCTAATGGGAACTATACCTGGTCTCTCCAATGCATTGATAATATAGGAATCAGCGAACAATCCAGCTATCGATCATTATCTGTAGTTCCTAAAGAATCTACTCCTACACCTTCTGATTCGGGCAATTCTAAGAGTCGAGTCACTCTAAGTAAATCTGATTTCAATTGCTCTTCTGGTCAGATAACGATTTTAGCAACTTCTGGCGGTGATGCTGTTAGCGATATAGATGTCAATCTATTTAGCACCCAAGATTTTGAGTCTTACTCTGCTACAACTGATTCGAATGGAAATGCGGTTTTTACAATACCAAACAGCGGTGTCTTTGAAGTGCAAAGCTCTTCTACTAGTCAATACTATCCTGCTCAGATGGATCCATTTGAACTAGAGTTATGCAAAGCCCAGACTCAAGTTCCTCAATCAAACAGTACTGATTTGGGACAAATAGATAACAACTCTACTCAGACTCAGAATGTTACTTTGCCAACCAATGAAACGACTACATCTAATGAAACTGCCACTGGCATGATACAAAACTCGTCTGAATCAAGCACTCAGACAAATAATACTCAAAACAATCAAACTGACCGGGATAAGATTGATGCACAAAATGCTATTGAATTGGCTAAAAATGCAATTGATTCGAATCCTGATCTTGACACGTCTGGTGCACGGGCAAAGCTTGATCAAGCAAACAGGGCATTTGAAAATGGTGATTATGGAAGTGCAATTCGATTTGCAAATGATGCAAGACAATCTGTTTTGAATTCTCAAGCAATTGCTCCATCTACACAAGGTCAAAACCCTAATCAAAATGGATTTGATTGGTTGTGGGTTTTGCTGCTACTGGTTCTTGGAATAGGCATTTTTGGTGGCTACTACCTATTTGCAAAGAAGAAAAGAAGATAGTTTTTTATTAATTATTTTTACTTTTTTAATATTTTAATTAAACTCTCAGTACTCCTCTAAAACCTCTGACTGCATAATATGATTCGGCTCCATTGTGATACACAAACACTTTTTCGTATCTAAAATCTCCAAAAATAGCGCCTCCTAGCTTTCTTATTTGAGCTGGAGTTTTAAGCCAACTTGAAGTTTTATTGTCAAATTTTCCAAGTCCTTGCAGTTCTCTATACTGTTCTTCATCTAAGATTTCTATCCCCATTTTGTCTGCCATTGAAAGTGCGCTATCCTTAGGTTTATGTTCTTTTCTCGAATCAAGTGCTTCTTGATCATAGCAGAGACTTCTGCGATCTTTCGGGCTTTCGATTGAACAATCATAAAATATGTATTCCCCTGTTTTTTTGTCTAGTCCAACTACGTCTGGTTCTCCTCCGGTTCGTTCCATTTCATTTAACGACCAGAGTTTCTTAGGATTTAGCTTTATTCTCTGCTCTACCTTGCTCCAATCTAATCCTTTGTGTCTATTCATATTTTTCTCAAATCGGCTTTTCAAAATTTGCATTAATTTAGCAGATTGCTCTTTAGTTATTTCGATATTGGTCATACTCTTGATTAGAAACTGATGTTTAAAATTGCTCCTTGTCTTGCATTTAGCTATCGCTATAAATAATACTAGACTTTGGAACGAGATCTATATTTCTTAGATTAAACTAAGAACGATCCTTTCTTATCCAACTGAGCTTGCAATTGGTTCCATTAGTTTTTCTATTTCTTCCCAGCTTAATCCCATCTGACCCATCTGGTGGGTGACTTTAAGCATTCTAACTAGTTTTTCCTTACTTATCCTAAATTCTATACTCTCATCCATTTGCCTCACCTTTATTTCTCCCGCTTTGATCAACTGCTATTAGGTTAATAAATCTAACTATCAGCCGCAATCGCACACTGCACAATCGCATGCTGGAGTTTGAGGAACCCACTGGCTTTG
>CAZZKB010000032.1:0-8815 GCA_964654575.1 Microcaldota archaeon
GTTTTCTAAACTCTATTTTTTCTTTTTCTGAAAGTATTGGTATCAACGTATCTTTTATCAATATTCTCCAGCGATAGATTTGAGAACGACTAATTCCATTAAGAAATGAATCTTTTGAGTTCCAATATGATTTACCATTAGAAAAATCTGTCCAAGATTTTGGTCTAAGTTTCCCATCGTATGGCCTAAATTTAACTCCATTGCATTCCGATCTCACTCCTACCGTATCCCTCATCAATTCAAAATAAACATCAACAAGATTCCCTGTGTCACTATCATACTTAACAACCAGATCATACTCTTCGTCATATTTATTCAAACGCTCTTCTTGGATAGTATCTAATCGGGCAATATCATACCAAGGTTCTTTCTGTGCCTCATTGGATTTTATGTCAATTGCAATTATTTTCTCACCGACTATCATTTTAAGATCTGGATAGGTGGATTTAGATCTAGTTATGTTAAATTGAGCATTTGGGAACACATCTGACAAACATTTTTCGATTGGAGTTATTGCAATATTTTGTAGTTGATTCCAAACTATTTTGTAGTCTTCCAATCGTTTCTGCTTATTGATTTCCTCGGAAATTGCTACTTTTACTGATAATATAATTTTTGTTTTCTGTTTCATTATTTTTTCATGTATTTCTTCTAATGATTCAGAATCCAAATTGTTCATGAACAAAATACATCTATACTTCCAGATTTAAACTTATGGATAACACTTTGTGAAACTATTCACACTGAAAAATGGAGCGATTTCACACTCCAGTGTCAAATTTCACATTAATCATAAAATAGTCGGATGAGATATCAATTCAGCCATGTCAAAAAACATGGTAATAATCGGTGATTGCAGAAACATGGCTGAACTGGCTGATAATTCCATTCAGCTTATCGTAACAAGTCCTCCCTATTTCAATGTCAAAGATTATGGAATTGATAATATAGGTTCGATTCAACAATATGAATACTATCTCAGAGCAATGAGGCAAGTTTTCCGTGAATGTTATCGAGTTCTTGAAGAAGGACGGTATATTTGTGTAAATGTTTCCGATATTATCAGCGGAGAAAAGAAGCTACCAATCCCGTGCAATATCTTAAACATCCTTCAACGCTGCGGTTTTGAATACAGGGAAGACATCCTATGGAAAAAACCTTCTGGTTTGGGAAGTGCAAAACGTTTCGGTACTTTAGTCAAATTTCCCTATCCAATGTACTATTATCCAAACAATATCTACGAGCATATCTTAGTTTTCAGAAAAGGAAAATTTGACTTCAAGAAAATAAGTAAGCAAGATCGTGAAGCTTCCAAGATTGATCTTGAATATGCAAAATCCCATTGGAACAGCGACATTTGGGAAATAATGCCTGAAGTTAGGTCAGATCATCCTGCAATGTTTCCTATTGAGCTTCCGGAAGCCTTGATCAAGTTGTACACATATGAGAATGAAAGCGTCCTTGATCCTTTCCTTGGCAGTGGAACCACCCTTCAAGCTGCCAAGCGCCTCCAAAGGAATGCCATAGGCTACGAGATCAACAAGGCATATCTGGAAATAATCAAGAAAAAGATCGGATTCAAGAAAGAAGATCCAAGTTTTGAAATACTCATCAGAGGTGATGTAGTTGAATAAGAAATTCCTGGCATTAGCCTTGCTTTTGCTTGGCTTAAGTTTTGCGGATTTGACCATTCCGGCAAGTCAGCCAATTTGTAGGTTATATGGAATGATCCAGATCTTAGGGACAATTGGCGGCGTGCTGGTAGCTGCTTATGCGGGCTTTGTTTTAGCTAGCAGCCACGAAATGGCTGAGAAGAATTCAGCTAAGGCTTTGATTGCGGGTGTCATCATTGGCCTTATTATCATTTGGATAGCCCCATTGCTTGTGCAGAACCTTGTAGGATCAACTGGGATTTGTGGGTGGTGAAGTGAGCCTAGTTGACATAGAAAACGCAATTGAACTTCTTGCGACGATCTCAGGAATACTTGTCATTGCGTATTCTGGACTAATGCTCATTGCAACTAAAAACCCAATCCTAAGAGGTCAATGGAAAGACATCATTCTTGCAGTTGCAATTGGGCTATCAGTCATCTATCTTGCGCCTTTGCTCGGCTCTCTTCTTTCAGGAGGTCATTACTGTGGATAGGTGCTTTTTCTTTTTGTTATTGATGGGTATTTCTTTTGCAATTCCAGCTTGCCCTTCATTCCCATATCATGACTACGTAGCTGCAGCTTCGTATTCTTCACCAACAGCACCAGCAGATACCCTTTTGCATTACTGTGATTTGAATTTGAGCAGTATTTGCATTCTTTCCAATGCTTTCAATACTACTGAAGACAAAAAACTAGTCATTGCCGAATCAATAGCTAATGATTCATTTGAGAACATCTGGAATTGGAATTCTAACCTAAGCTTTGGGAAGTATCCTCCAGATACTTCGAGAAGTTCAACAAACATAAAGGATGCCTGGGTGAGTATTTCTTATCTCAATCCTTCGGTTTACGATGATGGGACTTATTTGATAAATTCTTCAACTCAGCCACTAATAAAATCAAATCTTACTTTCGTAGTTGATACAAGAAGATTAGCCGGAGACTGTAATGATAATTTTCATATTTGCGGATATGATTATTCTATTCCAATAACAAATACGAGTTCATCAATTACAGCTACTTTGAATGTTCGAAGTCAATATTTGGTTGATCGTTATCATTGGGTAACTCATTGTGATATGTCCGGCTGTTGGGTTAGCTGTGATTATTATCGAACAGACAACCATCCGGATTCTTTGTCGATTTCAGATTCAAAGAATATTCAACTTGCAAATTTCAATTCAACTTCTAATTATTCCGTCGTTGCATATTACAATGAATTAGCAGAAATCAACGTAACCGTAAATGATTCAAATGTATTTTTCCAGATGGGAAATTCTAGCTTTTACAAGACAGATTATCTTTACCGAATCCGAAATGAATCAGGCCCGTATAGTATTCTAGTAAAAGAAACAGTCCCAGCAAACCAAACCTCGATCTATGGGCTGAGCATTCTTGACCAAAATAATTCAAAATTCAGAATTCTAGCTCCTTATTCGCCAAATTGTTCTCTTACCGTTTCAAGTTATTTCAGTTCAAGCACGGTTTCTGGCTGCAATATTTCAAATTTAACAAACAGTTCAAGCATTCCAGAAGTTCGCCCCGTAATGCCGTCTTTCTTTAGCAATGTATGGAATGCGGCACTGCTTCTCATCGTAGTCTATCTGCTCTATTTCATTGGTAAAAAGGTGATGCATAATGATTAAACAAATTTTAGCAATCTTGTTAATCTCTTCAATGGTTTTCAGTACTTCAATAAATTTCACAGTTACTGGAGCTTCCTGCCCTTCAAGTGCAAGCTTTCTTGATGTTATTTACAATCTGCCAACCTGCATAGTTGAGAATTTCTTTACTTCTTTGATTAATGGATTTATCTATTCAGCAAACCAATTTCTTAGCAACTCATTGACCTTCATAATCACAGGCCCAAACCTAAATCTTTTTTGCTCGCCTTATTCGCAAGTTATGGGAATACTTGAAAGCCTTTACACTTTAGCGTTAATGGGAGTCGGGGCTTACTACATAGCAACAGCAGCAGATATTCAAAAGAGGGCGAATGCAAAGCGCTGGATTCAGAACATACTTTTGGTCATCGTAGTCCTTGCAGTCTCGTTCAATATTTTCCAGATGATCATAGAACTCAACCAATATGTAACGACTTCAATCTACAGCACTGCATTATCAAGTTTGTTGGACATTCGAATGTCATTCACGTCATTTATCTTTGCATTCATCCTGTCCTTTAATTTCATAGCTGCTGCAGGGCTGACATTTTCCACTTTGCTAACCCGTTATTTGATGATTCCATTCTTGCTTTTGCTATTTCCAATAGCAATTTTTCTTTACTTCATCCCATTCACGAAAGAATGGGGGAAATTTCTGCTCAAATTTATTCTATTGATTATTTTCATGACGAGCATTGATGCCATTTTGATCTCTGGATTATCGTACTTGTTTAGCATTGGAGATCCGGTTTTATCCTCCGGATTCATCCAAGGAATGGCCTTGATGTTTGGCTTTGGGCTCATTGGTTTTGTCAATCTTCTCATTTACATTATCGCCACGTTTTCATTCCTCGAATCTGCCTTTGGTTTCTTCAAGGATATCACTTCTTTTGGTTGGCAAATAGCTATGCTTCTTGCTTTGTTGTGATTCTATGGGCTATGATATTCCAGACGAGATAAAATATAAGGAAAAAATAGTTGCCAACTTGGACTTGAAGCAGCTTGGCTATGCAATACTATTTGGAATCCTTGCATTTTTCAGCTTGAAGTTGCCAATACAAGGAGAAATTCAATACATCTTGCCTAGCCTATTTGCAGTTATTGGAATTGCCTTCATCTATTTCAATTTTGAGCAGAAAGCACTAGATGTCCTTTCTTACTATGGCGGATTAAGAAACGCAAGGTATGACAGCAAGACTGCGCAGAAATTCTTTGAAGTCAAATCCGTAGAAAACGATGCAATCCAGCTTGATGACGAAACTATTTTAGCTATCTTAGAAATCCAGCCAATTAATTTCGCACTGCTTGATGAACATAGGAAAAAGGCACTCTTGGTAAATTATCGTGCATTTCTCAACCAACTTACAACACCAATTCAAATATTCGTAAAAACAAAAGAAGTTAACTTAACTGATTATTTTAATGGACTGAAAGATAACGTAGAATGCCGAGGGAAACTACTAACTGATCTATACGCAGATTTCAGGATTTTTGAGGAGGATTTTCTAAGGACGCATACCATAAGGCAGAGAAGATATTATCTGGCAATTCCATTGAACAAGACCATGATCGGACAATCCACAAGTATAAAACAGTTAAACGACCTTGTGGAGATAACTATTGAAAAGTTAGGCAGCTGCGACTTAAAAGCAAAAAGATTGATGAATGGTGAGCTTGAAGAGCTGTACTCTTCTTATGCAGACGGGTCTAATGAAAAGACCAATGCAGAAAAGCCAAAAGAAGAGTTAGAATCAAAAGATGAATTCAGGAATAGGATTACTCCTTCATTTGACATAAAGCCAAATTACGCAATAGTAAACGGCGAATACCATCAGATCGTCAAAGTTGTTGGTTATCCAAGAAATGTTGAGAATGGTTGGCTGCAAACTTTTCTTTCAAAAAACGAGAATTATGACATTTCAATCCACATCACTCCTTCAAGCATAAACAGTATGTTGGTTTATCTCCACAATCAAATACTTCAACAGGCAAGTGATCTTTTTCTTAGTACTGCAAAAGGCACACCCAACCCTTCTTTGGAGATAAAGAAGGCAGACACTATGCAAATTTACAATTCACTCTACAAGGGAGAAGAAAAAATGTTTGAATTAGCGCTTTACATAGACAACAAAGCAAATGATTTTGACGAATTGAATCTACTTGCTGAAAAATGCAAGTCGAACCTGAATTCACAGTTGATGATGCCAAAAATAGCTTCGTGGCGCATGGCAGACGGGATAAAATCAACATTACCTTTGGCAAAAGATAAATTGAATTCAACAAGAGATATTCTTAGTGGCGCATTGACGGCTACACTGCCGTTCATCGCTACTGCAAATACGAACCAAAGGGGGATTTTATTTGCCCATGAAAACCAGACTTTGAGCCCGATTTTTCTCGATCTGGAAAATCAGAGCAACAAGCACTTTTTCATAATAGGAATTTCAGGCTCAGGAAAGAGTTATGCTGCAAAATATTTCTTCGTTCAACAACTCTTCAAAAGTGAAACTAGGCTTTACGTCCTAGATCCAAACGGTGAATACTCGAAAATCTGCAAATCATTGAACGGCAAAATAATCGAAATTTCAAAGGAATCAAAATACATTCTCAATATCTTCGATTTGAATGGCGAAGATTTGGGAAGTAAGCTATTGCAATTAGTGTCAGCATTTGACATCATTATGGGTGGACTGAATGAAGGACAAAAGGCAGTATTGAGCGATGCAATTTCGACATTGTACACCAACCGAGGCATAGTTCCAGATAAGTCTGAGACGTGGAGCAGGCCACCTCCAAGATTTTCTGATCTTCGCTTAATCCTTGAAGAGATGTTGAAACAATCCCATCAATCAACACCGCAGGGCAGAAGTCTTGATGCAATCTATCGCAGGGTAAAGATGTACTGTGAAGGCGGAGTTTTCGGCTTCCTTGACCAAGATACGAGCATAGAAGCTGAAAATCAAGTCGTCTGTTTTGACCTTAGCAAATTACCCCCTGCAATAAAACCCCTGATGATATTCAGTGTCCTTAGCCTGATACAACAAAAAATAATGAAAGACAAGGAACCAAAGAACGTGCTGATTGATGAAGGATGGGTTCTATTAAGGAGTAAGGAAGCCGAGCAGTACCTTCTTGAATTTGTCAAGAGTTCAAGAAAATTCAATGCCTCAGTAGGCTTCATAACTCAGGATGTTGAAGATTTGCTCCAAAGCAGCACAGGTAAGTCAATCCTCAATACTGCATCCGTCAAGATCCTGATGCGTCAAAGCCCAAGCAGCATAAATATCGTAGCAAGCAACCTAAGGCTCAATGAATACGAGCAAAACTATCTTTTGACCGCTAAGAAAGGTCAAGGATTGGTAATTGCAGAGGATAACTCGTACTGTTTCTCAATCCAAGCGCCTCCAAAGATCCACCAGTTAATAACAACCAACCCGAACGAAGCCGAACTTGTAGTTGAGGACAAGAACAATGAAAAGGTACCTCTGAACTTGCATAGGGGATTGTACCTGCGTTCGGAGCTTTCAAGTAAGCAAGTAGGCGAGTTGGTTGCTCGCGGTTATGCACTTTATGATACGCGAATAACTACTAAAGCCCCGCATATTGAGTATCTGGTAAAACTCAGGCCAAAAGAAGGTGATGAACACGGCTTCCTTTGTTGGTGGACTGAATCGTTACTATTGAAAAAAGGCATAAAGTCAAAATTAGTCTCAACGCGCGGGCCAGACTTGGAACTAACCTTAAACGATAAAAAAATCTGCTTTGAAATAGAAACAGGCAAGAGATTGAAGTTCATGAAAAAGACTGAGATGGCAGCCAGATTTAAAGAAAGACGAAAGCAATACGACCAAGTTCACGTAATCGTTCCAAATGAACGCATAGGTAGAGAGTATGCTGGTCTAGCGGATAGCATAATCACAAAAGCCGAATTAGAAGGCTTCATAGACAAATTCCTAGGCACACACAACACTGTATATGGCCAAAACGCTTGATGTATTGTGCTCTGAAGCTTAGATCGCTTGAAGTATTGTGAAAGCATTGTGCTTGTTTATAAAGGTAAAAACGCGAAAACACAATACCTTTTGGATTCTTCACAATACTCTGCACAATGCCTTAGGCATCAGAAGTCATCACAGTGGAGCGTCTATTCGACTTTGCCCGCTTGGCTATCCGCAGCAAGTCATTTTTCAGATCTTCATTGTAAGCCTCGTAGAAAGATGGCGATACTCTTAAGCCCAGCCCCCTCAAAAATTCCTTCACTCTTGCCTTTGAAATCAATAATCCGTCAGTCATACCAACCACCCTTTAGATTTATGATTTTTGACCCTAAGGTATAGTCAGAATCAACGAGGCTGCTTTCGATAATACTCTTCATTTCAAGGCCTCTGATGTAGTTTCTTATCTGTCTTTTAGAGCGAACAAGTTTTTTGCAAAACTTGAAGTAAACTTCAGACATAGTCATTCTGCCTGTTTTTAGAATGTCGATTATGAGCTGTTCTTCACTGCTGACAAGGTTGTTTTTGGTGCCTAACCTTATTGCAGCAGACTCTACATCTTCAATTGAAATGGTCGCATTGTTTTTCCTTTGGGCAAGCTTTGCAGATAAGCGCAATAGCTCCACGGCCAGCCTTCCATTTCCCTTATTTTCAAATGCCAATTCTGCAATTTTTTCTAAAATAGCCAAATTATATCCCCGTTCAAAAAGTCCCAAATTTGCGCGTGCTTTTAGTATTTCAAGAAGCTGATCCTTTGTATATCCTTTAATCTCAAAATGAGTAAAGCCTAATTTGTCAAGAGTCTTGTGGTCAAGCTTATTGAGAATACTAATATTTTCAGAAATTCCTATGATGCCAAATCTAGCACCGTTTACTTTTGCCCTTGCAAGGTTATGAAGAATTTTGGTGTCATTTCGAATAAGCCCTTCAATGTCATCCAATGCAAGAACTATTCCGATATTTTCATTTCTCATCCGTTCAAGAATCCTATCAAATATCTCATCAGTGGCTCGACCTCTTCTTGAAACTGGTTCACCCAAAGCATCAGCGATTTTAACATAAATTGCCATTGAGGTGCTATAGTGCCAGCAATTAACATGAAGACAAATTACTGAATGGCTCTTTATTGATCCCAAAACCGATTTAATCAGTCGGGTCTTTCCAACCCCGCTTGATCCATAGACAAAGAGATCACCACAACTTTGTTTTTGCGTGATTGGTCTTAATTCTTCAAATAGCTGTTCTTTTTCTCCCTCTTTGAAAAACCTGTCGCCTAAAGCATCTGAAAACAAAACCTCCTCATTTTTTATGATTTTATGTTCTGGATTCACAATATTCACCAAGCAACCTAACTGATTTGATAGTGATGTTGTCCATGATGTGTTGTTGCGGTGTGGTAGTTTATATAGATATTGGTATTTAACTGAGACAAAAACCATAAAAAACGCTTATATTTAAGTTTTGTGATTCAAGCGTATCACATGTTTGAACTTGACGAAGTAG
>CAZZKB010000033.1:0-8713 GCA_964654575.1 Microcaldota archaeon
CATTGCATCATCAGTTGATAATTTAGGCTCTCGTGATTTTTTGGCTTCAATTGAACTTCTTTTTGTCTTAATCTCATCAACACGGCCCGATAGGTCAAGCGTACTCATAAGCATTGTGATCTGAACGACATATTTGAGCGAGCCGACTGCTTTCTCAAAAGATTCGAACATTGCCGTTTTTCCATCTTTGTCTTTGTCAAGGGAGCTTTCGTAAAATCCAATCTCAAGGAACTTGCTTGCAACATATCCGGCATCAGTTTTCTTAATTATATAATCTCGGCTTGAAGGTATTTCATAATCAGAGCGAATTTCGACTATATTTGTTGCCTTTGTCAATACTGGAATGAATAAGTAGCCATATTTCCATATTGCTATCGAAAGACAGAATAATGCTGCTGCAATAATCACTGCAAATGCATTAGAGAACATCAATGAAATTACAATTGCTAAAATGCCTCCTCCAATGCATGCAAGAGTTATTGCCCTATTTATGAACATGATCAATTCTCTACTCCTATGTTTTTAATTAATCTTATGAATTCATCAAATCGCAACAAATGTCTTAAGCCCGATTTCATTTCCAAGAAGCCCACCTAGTTCTCTGATAAACACAAAGCTAATCAGAAGCGAGAATATCGGAGATAGCAAGATGTACATAAGCATTTTTCCCAGTCCATCTTCATTAGATCCGGCTATCAACCCAAGATCTCCACTGAAATCCGTGCTTGTGTTGTTGCTCGAAATGTTTAGCCCGCTGATGTTGAGTGTATTATTTATCAGATAACAATTGGAAGTGTTAGAGATATTTCCGCTACAGCGACCACTCATCAAATCAAGCTTTGCTGCAATTGCATAATTATTGTTTAAATCTATGATTGGCATTGGGGCATAAATGCTGTTGTTGTTAAAGCTCTTCATAAGAATAGTGCTATTATCAAGTGCCGGAGCAGGATTTTGGAAAATAAGTATGAAACTTGGATAAAAGACAAATAATCCTATTGAAAGGGCTATCAAATACCCCCCAACTCTTCTTGTCGCAAAGAATGATCGCAAGAGCAGTCCGAGTGGAAAGAGAAGGCTTAGTGCATTTAATTTGATGAACGATGCGATTTGAATGTTTAAACTCAAAAGAGTTATCAGAAGACTTGAGAAGAGAAGGTGGTTTGAAAATATTCCACTTAATGCGCTAAGGTTTCCAAATGGTTCTATTGCAAAGGCTCCAAAATCAAGAGTTAATTTCTGATAATATCCAATCAAGCTTGTTAGTTTGATTAACTCATTTGAAAATCCAAGAAGTGCTACTTTTGCTATTCCAAAATTGCAGATCAGCTGATCTATGACGTTCCCGCTACAGCTGCCGTTTTGTACGTTGCCACTAACATCGCTTACCAAATTAATTATCGCGGCAAAGGAACCAATTATCGCGGCATTGATTACTGACTGAACAAGTTCTTCATATCCAAAATGTTCGACTCTTTTGTAATTGAAGGCTCGTCCAAGACCTATCATAATTCCTGAAAGCACTATCGAGGCGCTGACTAATACGACTGCTATTCCAACGCCTGAAAATTCATCTGCCATTAATTGGAGTTATATTCTAAGCGTTAAAAGCCTATCTTTTCTTTTGTGATTAGATAATATGTAATTGATAAAATCAGATCTATAAAATTAAATATAAAAATGAAAAATTTACTCGGACTTTAAGAGAACTTCCTTATCGACTAATTCCTTTAATACGTCTTCATGGATAAATCTTCGCCCACCTACTTTTTCATGTGGTATTCGTCCTCTATCCAATCGTCTCTCAAAAGCATTTCTCTTAATCTTAATTCCACTTTTGTGCAATTCTCTAATTGCTTCGCTTACTGAAAAGTAATTTGAGCTTATGTGAGTTAATGCTTCAATTGCATCTCTTGGAATAAGTCTTCTGGTTCCCTGTTTTACCGATGGAATGGAGCCTTTTTCTATTCTTCCAATAAATGCTCTTAAGTTAATTTTTGCATTTGTTTTACTATACTCCTCATATGCTTCTTTTACAGTGTAGAAATCTACTTTGGTGTTACTTATGTCATCAAGTATGCTCTTTGGTATGAATCTCTTTCTGCCAACTTTGACAAATGGTATTGTGCCTCGCTCGATTCTTCCACCAAATGCTCTAAATGAAATATATACACCATTGCCCTTTAGGTAATCGTAAGCTGATCTGACTGAATATAATTCGTGCTTTCCTTCCAAATCATCTTCGCTTGCCTTCTGCTTATATAAATTCTGTGCGACTTTGAAAACATCTGCAATTGAACCTGAAAGATTCTGTTCTGTACTTTCACGTTCTTTCTTTATCTGATCTACATTAATAGATCTGAACTTGTTCACCAAGTCATCGTTGACTTCTGTTTCAATAATAATTTTTTTTCCTCTTGGCATAATATCCACCGGTATTGTAATTTATGATGTATAGTGATTAATTACTATTGAACAAAGCATTTATAAAGCTAGTGTTAATCACACACTTCACTTTGCTTTATTTTTAGTACGAATCACCACATATGCTATCAAAATGATGATAATTACACCAATGATTATGTATAAAAATGGTATTCCTTGATTGTCTGGGACATTATCCTGTGTATTTGTATCATTTTTAGCGGTATTTTGTGGATATGTGCTAAATCTACCATCTATCGTTGCTTTGTTCCCATCTTTGTCAGTTACCTGTATCTTAAAGCTTATTATCTTGTTGTCTTCAAGTCCTGGGAATTCTGATGTATATATATTTCTCGCAGATATGAATGTAGTTGCGGTAGCCCAGCTCGAATCGTTGCTTGGTTCTTGTCTATATAATACTTTTAATGTGCTCGTATCTACTCCGCTAGCATATGGGCCATTGTCGCTAATCGGTATTTTTAGTCTATTTTTACCATTAAATTGATCTGTTTGTATGCTTCCAAACGTTGGCGGGTTTAAATCATACACTACTCTCGTAATAGTTCCGTCTGTTTTGAATGTTCCGTTTTTCTCAACTCCGTTGTATTTTACCGAATATTCTATTAAATCTCCAAATACCTTATCATTGTGATATTTTCCATTATCTATAGTTAGTGTTTGGTTTAGCACACTAAGTTGAATCGGAAGCGAATTTCCCTGATCATCAACTACCTCAAGGTTGACTGTGTTTTGTTTTATTGCTACTGCTTCGTTTACGTCGTTATCTCCTATTTCTACGTTTCCTGATTGCTTTGATGAAAGATAACTTGCTAAATAATTGTAATTGCCTTTTTGCAAATAGACGTGCGAATTTCCGTTTCCGTCTGTCGTGATGGTGTTATTATCTACTTCTATTGTTGCATAACTTATCGGAGTTCCAAATTGGTTTGAAACGTGGAAATTGACTCGATAAACATCATTTAGTACGATGTCTATGTAATCTCCGTGAACTCCTTCTGTAAATGTAAGTTGATTTGATCGTGTGCCGACATATGCACCAGCAACTATGTTGCAATCGATCGCTCTAAAGAGTGTTCCTTGATTGGCTACTTCAAACCTAACTGCGCCAGTATCATTTGTAGTGAGGTTTGGCGTTGTGAAATACTGACTTCCAAAACTTGTTCCTCGATCGTATTTTATCCATACTTTGGCGCCTTCGATTGCGCGGTATTTTGCGTCTAGGGCTCGAACATAAAACGTATCATTATATCCGACACAGTCTGCAAAAACTGAGCCAACCATCAAAATCAGTAATAATGCCTGAAGGAGTTTCATATTCCTATTACTTCGATCAAATATTTAAAAAGAGTTAATTTTTTTCATTTCCCCTCAGCCAATTAACTCCAGCATATACTATCGGGGTTCCAAATATTGCTATAATGCACTTGAGGATCCAATATGGTATTGTGATTGCAAGCAAATACAATGCATCGTGTTTTGGTGAAATGCCATAGAATGCAAGAAACATAAAGACTACACTGTCGATAAATTGGCTTACTATTGTCGAGCCAGTTGCTCGCAGCCACAGCATCTTAGTCTGCGTCCAATCCTTTATTTTTGCAAATATTTCGATATCTGAAAGATCTGCCGCTACAAATGCAATGAGGCTTGCGATCATGACTCTGATACTTACTCCAAAAACTTTGTTGTATTCTTGGGGGTAAAAATCTCTTGATGCGCTTGGTAACTGTGTAGAAATATAAGTAACTGCCATAACAAAAATAAGTGCGATTAGCGTTCCAAAGAGAACTTTTCTTGCAACTTCCTTTCCCTTAACTTCCTGGATAATATCCATTGTCAAATATGAAAGAGGGAATATCATTATTCCAACTCCAGCTTCGAAGAATCCAAAATCTGCAATCTTATTTCCCATCAAGCTCGAAGCGATAACACTAGAGACAAAAAGTGCTACTATAATCCAGAATTTAGTGTCACTATCCATTTTTACTCCCGAAGGCAAACTTATTCAATACTTTATATAAAGACTAGCAAACATCAAAAAATTTGGCGTGTAAGCAGATGGACTACTTAAAATGGCTTCATTCGATGTCAGGTATGAAACTTGGCCTTGAAAATATTACTAAACTCATGACTAGTTTAGGCAATCCGGAGCAACAACTAAAATTTATTCATGTTGCCGGGACTAATGGCAAGGGCTCAGTTACTGCAATGACTGCCTCAATACTTCAATCTGCCGGCTTTCGGGTAGGTATGTACACTTCTCCGCATCTAGTTAGTTATAATGAGAGGATTATGATTAATGAAATTCCAATTTCAGACTTTGACCTTTCTAGATTAGCAGAAAAAGTTTATCCATTTGTGCTTGAGTATCAATGCACTTATTTTGAGGCAGCTACTGCAATTGCTATTCTGTATTTTCTTGAGCAAAAAGTCGATTTTGTTTCATTTGAAGTCGGTATGGGCGGAAGACTCGATTCGACCAACATCGTTACTCCGTTAGTTAGTGTAATAACAAATATTGATTTAGAACACACTCAGTATCTAGGGGACACAGTCGAAAAAATTGCATTTGAGAAAGCAGGTATCATTAAGCAAGGCGTGCCTGTAGTTACTGGGGTTAATGGATCGGCGCTTGAAGTTATTAGAAACATTGCCAAGGAGAGATCTGCACCATTAATTATTGCAAAACCTTCAAAACGACCTAGAAAACTCTTAGGGGATTATCAAAATATCAATGTTGGTATCGTTCTAGAAGTAGTCAAAATTCTAATCGATAAATATCCTGTCAGCATAACCGAGCAATCAATAGATGATGGTTTGATGAATGTGTCTTGGCCTGGGCGAATGGACTTTATCGCTCCAAACATCTTGGTTGATGTGGCTCACAATCCAAACGGAGTTACTGCATTATCTAATGAATTAAAGAAACTAGATTACTCTCGATTAATATTGGTGACTGGAATTCTAAGAGATAAAGACTATGAGCAAATGTTATCTATGCTACTTCCTTTAGCATCGAAAGTTATTTTCTGTGCCCCAAAGACGGATCGAGCAATTAGTCCAAATTATCTTACTAGCATCTTTAACCATCCAAATATGGAAATTGTCCTTAATGTGGATGAAGCATTCGAAAAGGGCAAATCTCTTCTAAAAGAAGGTGATCTGCTTCTTGTTACTGGAAGCCTCTATACGGCAGGTGAAGTATATGCACACTTACAAAAACAAAGTCGCACTAATTAGCGGCTCGATTAGGGGTCTTGGCTTTGCAACTGCTCTGCATCTAGCTAAATGTGGTTATGTAGTAATTCTAAATTCCCGTGCCGAATCAGTTCAAGCACAGGCAGTTATTTCTGAAATTAAAAAACACTCTCCAAAATCAATGCTTTTGTTTGGCGATGTAGTTAATGAGGCTGAAGTATCAAAACTATTTTCCGAAATTGAAAAGGGATTTGGTCGACTTGATGTTCTGATAAACAATGTTGGCAATTTCATCTACAAGCCATTATCAGAAACTTCTCCATCTGAATTTTCAGATGTAATTCAAAACAATCTTCAATCGGCGTTTCTCTGCTCAAAATATGCTCTGCCTCTGATGAGACAAAATCATTTTGGTCGTATTATTTCATTTGGAAGCTGTGGCTGCGATCGGATGCTAGTTCGTAAATTCACCACTCCCTACTACATCGCTAAGACTGGCATATTACTAATGACTAAAGCATTTGCGATGGAAGAGGCAAAAAACGGAATAACATTCAACACTATTTCTCCTGGAATTCTGGAATCTAGTGTCGTTAAGCATCCAACTCCGATTGGTAGGGAAGCGAAATTTGAAGACATCATAAATGCAATTGATTTTCTGCTAAAAGAAGAGTCACAGTATGTCAATGGAGCAAATATCAAAGTGGCTGGCGGGCTTGTTTTAGGCTCTGACTAATTAGTCAATTTAAACCGCCATCTTAAGGCTTGCATTTTTTCTTGCTTTGCGTTTTTTCTCTAACAATAACATCAGTGTGATTTTTCTATTTTTACTCAATCTTCTCCTTCTCATCATTCTCATTCTTTCTAATCGTTTTTTCTGATCTATTACGCTTTGGAATTGCTTTGATCCTTTTGCCTGTTTTCTACGTTTGTTTTTCTCGCTTCTTTTTAGTTTTTTTGTTGTCTTTGGTTCAGTTGTTTTTACGTTGTCAGTTCTTTTTGTCGTCCTCACTTTCGTGGTGTGGTTATCTATTTTTAGTGCAGGTTTTTTAGATTTTGAAACAGTTTTTTTCTTTTGCTTCAATTCATTTCTTTCGATCTTTTGAGCCTGTCTATTGGGCCTTGTTTTTCTTACTGGTTTATTCGCTTCATTTCGATTCTTTGCTGCTCTGTTTTTTGGCTCATTCCTTCTAAGCATTTCTTTTTGTACTATTGATTTGTTTTTTTGAGGTCGTTTCTTAGAGGTTGTGAGTTCTTTTGTCTGTTTCTGAGTTTTTTTGGCTTTTTGCTTTGGCTCTGCATTTGTGTTTGCTTTTTTTGTTTCAATTTTATTTTTTACTCTTCTACGCGTCTCTAATTCAGGTTCTTTATACAATATTTTCTCTGCACTATCTCTCGCCATTGGTTTTCTCTTTTTGTTCTTCGTTGCTCTTGGCTTTTTACTTGTTTCATCTATTTTCGATTGTTTTTCCTTTGATGTATGATTAGAATGTTTTTCATCTGGTCTTTTTCTGTCATCTAGGAAAATTGTTTTTGCGCTAGGTGCGTGTATGGTTGTTGCTACGTTTGGTAGTTTTTCTTCGCTTGTTATTCTTGCTTCATTTTTGGCATTTTTCTGTTGCATGTTCACGGCATTGTCATTTGCAACAGTTCGATTTTGTACTATCTCTCTCATTATCGTTTCAATGGGTCTGAAGACTTCCTTTCGTTGTGTTTCAATTGGTATGACTTGAGCAAGTTCCTGCTGCCTGTGTATTTGGGCAATTTCGGTTGGCTGTTGTGCGTTTGTTCTATCAACAGTTTCCAGTTGACCTAGTGGTTCTCTACTATTATCATTCCTTGCAATTTGCAAAGAGTTTGCTGTGACTTCTACGCGATTTTCGATTACTTGCTCTAGCTTTTGCTCTTGTCTATCTATAACAAAATCCGATTTTCCAAGTATATTTCCAAAATCGCCTTTTTCTGCCTTTACCCGTAATCTTTTTCCAATCCTCGTTGGACATAGCTCATCATATCTGCCACTTGCAACTGCTTCGGCTGCGCTTGCACTTAGGAGCTTATACACATCATCAGAACTAAGTTTGTGGAACTTTTCAGAGCCGATTTCTCGATGTAAATTGCTCAACACTTTTAGTAACGTATCAGCTGCTTGAGGGCATTCTTTCATAACTTGCTCTATCGCTTGCATGTGGTTTGCATTCACTGCGCCATTTCTTAGATAGTCAGTTAGTCCTTCTGTGTGATTTTTTGCAAAATTATTGTCTGTACTAGAGAACGCCTCGTCCAATCTGTTCATCATGCTTCTTTTCTGTTCATTATCTGCCGCCTTATGAGTTTGTTCTCTAGCTATGCCAAAGCTTGTGGAGCGATCTATCATTCCATCTTTTCTCTCTTCTAATAGTGCTTCTTTATTACTGCGTTTGCGCTGATCTAGTTTTTCAGCAGCGACACTAGTAACAGGTTTTCTTATTGGCATAATTCGCTCTCTCCATTTCTATCTTTTTAGTAAGTCTTTTCAAAGGTATCGATTCGATAGCTATCGAACTTTTTTTCTAAATCTTTAAAATCATGCTTGTCTCTATCAATCCCATGCAAGCTCTTTTTGACGAGGTTAGAACTGCGATTTCAGAAAGTCAAACTCCGATTCTTGCCCTTCATAATGGTGTTGTTGATCAAGTTGTAGTTCATTCACTAGATCCGATCGATCTAGCTACTAGATTAAAGCACGGTGAGCAACGTTTTCGTGCTAGGTCAATATCTGCTAGACTTGGCGGAGGAGGAATAAACTTTGCTCTTTCTGCTTCGGCAATTGGGCATCGAAACGTCGTCTTTGCTGGGTTTTTGGATGACTCTGCTTTAGATCTTCTAAACAAATTAAAAGACAGGTATTCATTGGATTTAGAATGCAATCGCCTTACTTCTGAAGAGCGAACAAACGTAGTTTTCGAGCCACGCGGTCTATCTGGTCGTTCAGAAGGTAAGGGCAATTTCCTTTTTGGTGTCAAATCAAGTGAATATGATTTTTCACCTCTTTTGGATATGATTAGGTCTATGGATCTACCTCACGACG
>CAZZKB010000034.1:0-8483 GCA_964654575.1 Microcaldota archaeon
ATAAGACCTTGATCTCGATAATGATCCACAGCTGCACGACCTTGATCAAGGTTTGCACTTAGTTTTGCAGTACCCCAGCAAAGATTGTCTGTAATGTTAAATGGATTGAAATGATCGCCGCAAGCTGCTTTTGATGCAGCCATACCACCCATAGTAACCTGGGAAACAGGGCGACTTAGAAGCTCTTGTGTTGTTGCCCAGTGAGTCCCATCAACTCCAGTTGGAGAAAGGCTTGCTGGCCAATATGTATATGGCGGATCAGTAACTTGCATTAAACCAAATGCACACCATCTCCAATTCGGAGGATTATTTGTGTTATCATTTGCAAATGTGCAAGAAAGACTTGGATTCATTGTACTTGAACCGCTTGCAGGCGGGACACCATTTTCATAATCTGGATCAGTTATTTCATTAAGTGCCTTTCCATAACATTCATCATCGGAGCTATTATCGCTATCAAAACAACCTCGACCATCTGGACCAACACCACTGTATCCGTGCCTGCAAACTCTTGCCGCATCACACTTGTTGAAACTACTTTCACCTTGGATAAATGCTCTAATTAAATTTGGATCGAGTCCTCGCATAGAAGCGAATCTCTCGATTTCCGGATAAGCATTACATCCAAGAGTTAAATCAGCACCTCCAGAGCCAAAGTCAAATGGTGCTGGACCAAATTGAGTGCTGATACATGAATCACAAGTTAAGATTGACTGATTTACATTTCCATTATAGGCAGCAGGTTGAGGGGAGAGGAAATCTCGATCTGAGCCAGTACCAAATGAAAGTCCGCTAAATTGAGAAGATATATCGGTTCCTGCCTCGCAGTATGTTGCCGAAGTGTTACCAAAAACAATCGGTCGCCCTGCAGTTCCAAATGGACGAAGAGCACCTGAAGAGGTTCGACTAGCCATTGCAGTGTAGACTTGGCAGCCACCAAACCAGGAGCGCAGTCTTGCATCATTTTTACCAAGAGAGCAGTCTCCACAGTTAAGAGGATTTACCATACCTGCAAGTGTGTTGTTAAATTGATATGGAGCCATTCCGATTACTCCTTTTTGTGGTAGCGAAACAACACCCATTTGCATCAATGTTGAGAACGTATCAATCATCGAACTTTCAGACCAATTGCACGAGTTATCAGAGTCATGACCTTTTGCATCGATCATGATGTAAGGAATTACAGATGGCTTACTCCAATTATAGAGAGAATATGAAGCAAAATTAATCGTCTGCTGCATAACGTCCCCAGAAGGAGTAGTGCACGAATTGCCTACATCGATGTAGTTAGAATTAATACCAAAAGCAACCAGATCAACTTTGTTATTAATGCTCGAGTCACTAAGTACAGCATCAAGTGAGGCATAATCATTTATTTTTGGAGCAACTGCGATGAGGCAGCGGTGATCAAGTTGAGTGTTTCCGCATCCTTCATAAAGTGCAGTAATCTGACGCTTAATTAAATCAACGTCAGAGCGATTGAAATCGATTTCGGTTGTGACAATCACTGGCCCAACTGGACCAGATGAGAGTCGACCGCCCTGAATATAGCGCCCTTGAGTCGCCAAAATTCCACCGATTTCCCTAGAGCGAGTTTCGTTGATATTCTTGTCACCGCTATACAGAATATATAGAGGCATCACACCTTGTCGTAGTTCGCACATTGCTGCAGATGAATCAGGTCTTTGGTAAGAGCGATTGTCGCTTCCAAGAAGCCACATCACAGACATACTAAGTCGATCGTTGCAATATGGAGTTGCCGCACCAAAGTCAGCAAATGTTGGTCCCTGACCAATCATAAATGAACGAACACTAATACTCGTATTGAATGACTGATTTATTATTGAGCCAAAACGCTCTGGAGTGCATGCCTTATCAAATGAGCAGCGACCACCAATCATCGAACTAAAATAACCAAAAAAACTTGACCCATTTTGACATGTCATACACCAGCAACTACCAAGTGTGCAGTTTCCAATAGTGTTTGAATCAAAAAGTGCAGTACGGTTTAGGTTGTTGAGATATTCTTGTGAATAGCCATTATTGGTTATAGTGTTATTGATACAACCAAAAAGAAAAAGACATGAAACTAAAATAACAGACAAAAGTAATATGCTTCGTAAAGATAATATCATCTTAATACCTCGTTTTGAGATAAATATATTGTAAAAAGAGACAATATAAACATGATGATTTTGCATTGTTAATGCATATTAAGTGAGAAAAAAGTAAGTCGAAGTTTCATTACAAAATAAATAAAACGAATTCAAAACAAAATGAAAAAAGATAAAAGAAAAACTTAGTAGTTAGGCTTTCTACAAAGTGGGTTCTTACATTCAGTCCCACGGAAGTTAGAGGTCTTACAATATGGACAGTATACAATCTTAGAAGCTGTGTGAGGCTGAAGTAACCTTGCAGTTCCTTCGTATGCTCCCCTACCCATACCTTCAATTGCTGACCAAACACCGCCACCTCGACCACCACGAGATTTCTCAAGAGCCTTGGCAGTCAAGTCTCTTGGAGTTAGAGATTGTGGAACCAGTGGGAATGGTAAGTGCCATGCAAAAGCAATTGGAGTTGCCCAACCAAAGAGTGGGTTTGTAGTTATACCATAGCTTGCTAATTCCTGTCTTCTCTTGATGGCAAGTTCTTCAGCTGCAACAGTCCTACGCATTGTGTTGTTCATTGCCTGATCTCTCCACTTCTGATCATATAGGTAGAGAGTTTCCTTTGCTCTAAATGCGTATTCTGCCATTGCTGGATCTAAGTATGTTTCCATACGATAGTCACCATGCAAATATGATGGACTCCAACCACCTTCACGAACGTTAGTGTAGATACCCTTTCTTAAGTGATTTATGTGCTGTGGACCAGCAGTAAGACCTTCAAGGAATGCTTTGCCTGCTAGTTGTCTTCTTTCAGTACTGCTCTCCCAAACATTAAGGGATCTGAGATACTTGTTTGTCGTGTGGTTAAGTGGATTAAGACCAGAGAGTGCTTCAAGGAATCGAACATCAGTGTGATCAACATTTCGTAGAGGACTACCAGAGCTATCCCATGAAGAAGGATAACCTTGCATAGACATCTGTAATTGACCGATCATAGATTGAAGTGGCTGAAGTGCCTTTGCCGCAAGATTCATTGTTCCACCGTAAGGTCCCCACATCATGTTTCTCCATTCTGCACGATTGTAATATGCACCTAGATATGCCTCAGTTGGAGGGACTCTTCTTGGACCCATGTTGAATTTAGCCTCGTAAGACTGACCAGAACCATACGAACTTGATTCTCTCCAAGGATTACGATCAACTGTCCAATCATGAACCTGCTTCCACCTTGAGTATCGAACTGCAAGTGTGTTTAGTAAAGATCGCTCTTTTTCAGATAGATCACTTGGTAAGTCGCCAGAGTAGATCTGCATCATCATCTTCATACCATGAACTCTTTGGAATGCTGATATTGCTGCGATATCGTACGAAGTTGTTAGAAGTGAGCCTGCACCAACTAGAGCAACTCTTGATATCCAATGACCTATGTGAAGACCTATGTCACGAGCTGGTTTCATAACCCGATCAGCAACTGCCTTTCCAAATGTTGAATCCTGACCAACTAAGCCAAGAACACTTGGTGCTGCAAGAGATGCCTGCTGCTTTGGAATTACTTCCACAGTTGAGTGACCATGCCACTCTGACTGATAGACATTGGTGGTGTTAGCAAAGTTGTGAAGAACTCCAGCAAATACTTGTCTTCTTCGATAGTTCTCTTCTGGATCAGTTCTTTCATTAACCCACGCTGTTGCTCGATTCATAAAGCCAGTCCAGGTTGCTGGATCTTTAGCATCACGAACTTCTGCAAATCCTCGCTCAAGCTCGTTGTTATTGAATCGAATTGCGACATTCTCTACTGCGAACTGTCTCTTGACCCCCTTTGCATCGCGCATTACTACATCGCCGTATATTCTGTCACCAGTGCTTAGTGTCTGGCCATGTACATAGTATGAGTAGCCACCTTCCTGATTCATGACCATTGCACGTCTGCCGCCATGAATTTCGTCATAATTGACATTCCTTCCTTCAGCAGCTGCAATTTCCTTTTGGTATTGACCCATCAAGTCTCTAAGTCTGCCAATTCTCTTTGGATCAGAGAAGTTACCTTCTTCGACAAACCTTAGATCAGGGTGATTTGCAGGTAGACCTTTTCTCTCCATTGCTTCAGCCAGAACACCAGCAACAAGACCAGAGTAGTATCTAACTGTCTCGTGAGTAGTGTTACCATAAGCATTGTTTGCAAAGAGCGAATTGAATCGATTTTCAGCATCTTCGCGTAGTGATCTAACTACTAAGAGCTTCTTTGCCTCAGCAGCTCTCTGCTCAACGCTCCAAGTAGTGTGAGCTGGATTTCGATTTAGTGCTGCTTCAATTGCAGCATCTGCAAATGGAACATAGCTTCTTGTAAATCGTGCATGAGTATAAGCACCTATTGCAGTTAGATCTCGATCCGTGCTTCCCTCTGACCATCTGCCCTTTAAGTCAACTAAAGTTGCTTTTGCAGGCAGACCAGCCTCGATTCGATCATATTCTGCCCTGTAGCCAGATTTTTGATCGACAACTGCACCGCCTCGTGGCATTGTTCCACCATACATAAATTCAACTAAATCAGCAACTGATGCAGTCTGAGTAGTCTTGCCTCTGCCTTTGAGGAACGTTGAAAGCATAGTTCTGCCCTCATCAGTTAGAAGAGAAGTTAGTTCAGACTTGTTTCTTTCAACTAAAGCTCTAGAAGCAGCTGGACTGGTTCTCATGTGCTCAGGCAATTCATTGCCCTGATGATACGCAGTTGGATCAAGTGTTGCAAGCCTATTAGCAGTCTTAAGTCTGCCTGCAACTAATTCTTGTGCAATTCCACCATTTAAGTGACCATTTTCGCCATCCCAAACCATCGATCGAGTAACTAAGGCTCCCCAAACAGAGTGTTCTGGAAGTGAAGTTGAACCGACATGACAAACATATGCATCAGCACCGCTTGCCCGGCTTACTGCTGCTGCAGCCGTAGCATGTTGAGACTCAAGTATCTGGTAAAGACTTACCATCTTCATGTAGTCTGGCTGAGCACTTGCACCGACAGCTTCAACTCTCTGGGTAAAGAGAAGTGCATTGTTGTCTATGTGAGCCCCATGACTTGCTGCAAAGTCTCTAAGTGCCTCAAGCTTCTGAGCAGGAGTAAAACTTGCATTTGCGAAAATTGTTCTGAATCGCTCTTCAGCAGCAGCAATTTCTGCTCTCTGAACTGCCGTAAGTCTGCTAAAGCCAGATTCACGAAGAATGTCCATATCTAAGTGGCCCATGCTAGCCATGCGCTCAAGTGACATATCGAAGTTGATTCCCTTTGAGCGATAGAATTGTCTTAATACATAGGACATCTGGTCTCGATAAACTTCGTCTCGTAGTTTAGAGTATAAATGCTCCATCTTTCCGATAAGTGGAGTCATCTGGCCAACTGATATTGCATTTGGAGCTCGAGATATTTGATTTTGAACAAATGCTGCAGTAGAACTTGGAGATTCTCTAGCTGCTGCCTCTAATCGATCAAGTGCCCTCTGACCACCAACTGCACCAATTGTAGTTTTGGTGATCGCTCTTGCTAGATTTGGAGCCTCAGTTGCTGCACCTTTAACAAGTCGACCAACAACTCGTCCACTTCTAAACATCGAGTCAGTACCCGACATCACCATACCACCAAGTATGGCATATCGCTGAGCACCAAAGAACATACCAAGTCTGCTAGTTAACGCATAGTGTGCTCTGCTTCTCTGAGCTATGTCAGGATGAGCAGTAAGGACTTCTAAAGATTGGAATGTTCTTACACCATGAAGATAATCACGTAATAATGATGCGTAGAGCTTTTCTCGACCGCCCATTTCTTCAAGAGCCTGGAAAATCCTATTTGCAACTCTGTGTTGTGAGTCTTTGTAGTGGTAAGGAAGAGTATTTGTCAGCGGAGCTAATTCAGCTTGAGTAAGACCTGCCCGTAAACCACCAACTACTAATGCTCTTGCAAAGCCTTTTGGATTTGGATCTTTTGCATCTGCATCAGCAGCTGAAACTGGAATACGATTTATTGCCGAGCTTAATTGGTTTAGAGAAGCGTTGTTTCTCATACCAGTTGCAAAGCGGTTTGACATTTCAGATAGTGCCGCAACATTAGCTCCCATTTGATCTTTGGTTACTCTTTTCATTTCTGTATAACCAAATGGAGCAAGAATCTGACCACCTGCAGTTACACCCTTTGGCCCTGGAATCTTTGGAGTAGTAATATCAAGTAATGATACTGGAGATTTGCCAGAGTAATACATAGATGCTACGAAAAGACCTATGATAAGGAATAGACCAAAGCATGCTAGGTAAGTTGGCATTGAAGCTGATGAAGCTACAAATGGATCTCGACCTTCTGCTACAGATTGAATTATACTGTTTATGTTGTTATTGAAAGAAGTATCAGTAGTAGTAGAAGCTGCATCTACAGTGTATTCTGCAACTGCACTTCGAATATCATTGCCATTTACTGTCTGTGAGTCGGATGGAGTAAATACTGCTCTTATAGTAACTCTGGTTTTGCCCTGATAGAAGTTTCTTGGCATGGTACAGACGCCGATGTAATAATCGAATGGTTCACTTAGACCAGTTGTCGGATTAATTCTTGTAGTGCTTGAGCGAATTGAAGTTTGGACATTTGCACATCCATCGACAGTTACAAAGCCACCAGTTTGGGCAGTTCGGTAGTAGAATGATATGTTAGCATTTTGAATTGAAGTAACGTTAAGTTGGTAAGAATTTGAGTTAGTAAGTCGTTCCTGACTCTTGTTTTGAATACAGCCTTGAAGGTCAAAACCGCTAACTCCCCGACCTAAAGTCTGACACTCATTTGTGATACCTTCCTTAATAGTACGAAGGTCTGTACCACTTTGAGTGTGGGCTGGCTCAAATGCTAGAACAGTTATGTTGAATGCTGAAGCATTTGTGTCAATTGGAGTTAATACAAGCTGACTATCAAGTGTGTGAGTAGTTGCAACTTGAGCAAAGCCTAGGCTAGATAATGCCATTGCAATGCAAAGGATACCGAGTATAATTTTACTTACCGACATGATATATTCGGGGTTTTGGTTCTTTATAAAGGAGTAGGTTTGGCAAAGATATAAAAACTACAAAAACTACAATATATGTAGTTTATTGTTATCAAAAATGAATAATAATGGATTAAAGGAGATATCTTATGAAAACAGACAACCCATTCAACCCATATTTGGAAAATGACTTTATAGGTAGAAAAGAAGAGCAAAGTTATTTTAGAACTTTGCTAGTTAGCCTTCAAAATCCGCAGATAGTTAACGTTTTTGGAGGCATTGGAAATGGAAGAAGTGCCTTAATTAGAAAGTTTGATGAGATTGCACATTCAAATGGAGTAAAAACAATAGTAATCAGATGCCAAAAAAACGAAGATGCGCTAGAAAGAGCGATTGTAGAGACCAATACCACTGTAGAAGAAACAATCAAAACCCGCGACAACACAATACTGTTTCTAGATGATTTTGATAGGATCAAAGGCTTTGATAGAGCAGTAGAAAGAATAAGCCAGATTTATGAGACCAAAAAAGCAAAAGCGTGTATAGTAGTAGTGACAAAGACAAAGATAGAAAAAATTGGACAGAGTTTTATTGAAGTCAGAAATTTTGATGAGCACGATACACGAGAATATGTACAAAAAAGTATGCACGAGCAGCAGCTAAGAATTGGT
Source organism: Microcaldota archaeon (assembly GCA_964654575.1). Taxonomy (GTDB): domain Archaea; phylum Micrarchaeota; class Micrarchaeia; order Anstonellales; family Bilamarchaeaceae; genus Bilamarchaeum. The sequence continues at coordinate 7,792 of CAZZKB010000034.1, forward strand.
GAAGAGTTTCTAAGTACAATATACAATGATTCAAATGGCAACGTAAGAGCGATAAAGATGATCTGTGGTCACGCTTTTGATGTGGCAAAAGAAAGTGATAAAGTCATAACTAAAGCACAGTATTTGGTGTATTTACCTTCACTAATGAATAGATTAGATAGCGAATGGTTTGGCGAGTTATATAGCCAGACACCAGATGCTGAGCGCGCCATACTTAGAATAATTTCAAAGGAAGACAATGGAATTCATGTATCAGATATTTCAAAAAAGCTTGGAAAACCAATAGGTCAAGTAACTGTTCTTATAGCAAGGTTAGTTAAGAGAGGGCAAATACTCAAAATAGACCGTGGAAAATACAGGGTTTTTTGTAGGTTGTATGGAAGATTTGTCTTGCAGAGATAGAGTGGAGGCAAACGTTAGGTTGCAATTAGCCAATCGTGACTAAAGAGAGAAGAAAAAAACGAAATTGCCGAGCTATCAGTAACTTCTAGAGAGGCCTCACGATTTTTGTTTAGAGCAGCAAATGTAAGATTGTGAGAACCTACAACTAAGATTTTACCGTCGACAATGATAAATTTTGCATGAGTTAGCTGGAATTTTGTACTTGCATAGCGAACTTTAATTCCGGCATTTGCAAGTCTTGAATACATTGCTGAGTTATCGTCATTGCCAACTCGAGGTTCAATAATCAC
>CAZZKB010000035.1:0-8192 GCA_964654575.1 Microcaldota archaeon
CACCGCAAACAGTAACAAATATTCCAATACCAGGAATAGACCCGACAATAATAGGCCCACCAGCAGGAGGAGCAATGTTCTTTGGAAAATTATATAACAACACAAACATGACATACCTCTGGAGTGAACCAGATTTAAGTGGAAGTGGTCGTGAGATTAACCGCCAGGAAATAGTTATTGGATACGCCCTAGCTTCAAGTAGTTCTGAATTCCAAAACACGTACCTAGCAAGAAATTGCGGCCTTAGAGCAGGAATAGATTACAAAGTTGTAGATGTGCCCGACCCTTACAATTGGGCGAATTTGGTAGGTTGGTTTGGACCTTACATAAGCGACCGGATAAATTCAATGAAATCAACAGGAGATAATTGTGGCCAGTATGCCGACCAGGGAGACATTGTAATGAGTTCACTTCCGTGGGTTCTAAGTTATTATAAAAATAATGGAAATAGCGGAAGAGATTTACGAAGTGCGACATATTTAACTTCTCCGATAGCCCAAACATTACGAGACAGAAACATTGTTGATATTCAAATGAACAATGCTCCAGCAGAAACCGTTTGCGCTATGAAATCTAGTAGAATGGTTCCTCATGTAGATGATAGTGTTGATGAAAGACGAGGAGGTTGGATACCACAGCCAAACGATTGGAGAACAAGGTATAACGTATACTATAGTACAAAAATAGTTTTAATATTTTATTCTCCTGGAACCGGAAGAATCGGAATGGGTGGAAGTAGTTCTTGTGCGATAGATAACGAAACACTAAAACCGATAATAAGAACGTATGGATGGTGTGAATCTTGTGCTCAATCAACATTAGCATACCAAAAAATTACCGAATCACAAACACCGTATCAGCCAGAATATAAAGCAAATATACAGGACGTTTCAGCATGGAATAACAAAGAACAAATATGTAAAAACTGGCCAACAGCAAACACATATACAATAACAGAATCGGGTGGGATTCCGACATACATAACAGAGTGGGAGCCTCAATTATATTGTGATGACAATAAGATTGCAGACGTTAAGGACTTTAATGGACTTCCCCTTACAAACGGAACACCAAGGACAGTACCAAATGCAGCGATGATAAAGCAGAGACTTGGAACCTATATGAAACAAGGGGTATTGCCAGTCCTTGATTTAAGCGATCAGAGCAACTGGAACTTGAATTACGTAAATGGCACAGTATCGACTGATATGTTTGGAGGAGTGAACAACACATATTCAAACTACACACATTACGATTTCGAAGCTCTATTTGGAAATATGGGCACACTAGTTGTGATAGTAGATACAGTAAACAGCAGCAATGCGCTAGCTCACTCTGGACAGATAATAAATCGATCTTCATTAATAAAACAAAAATGCTATGGATGTATAACTGCATTCCATGTGGAAAATCCTAAGAATGAAACCGAATTCAAAGATACGATTGACCAAGTGCTTACAGACCCAATAGCGAATTTCAACATAGATTTAGTGACATTTAACTATGATGTTGAAACTCATGATCGACAATTCGCAGTTATTAGCGACCCGACAATAAGAGGTCAAGCAATTGCTGGACAAATAGCTGCAATAAGCAGAAGTGCACTTGCAGGAAGAAAGAAACCTACAATGCTAGTAGGTTTTAATGCGCAAAATGGAGGAAGTTTTTGGAATACTGCACAGAATTACAGCATACTGTTTAATCAAATTAGTAGTAGCGAAAACAAATTAGTCTCATCAGGACTAATCGGAATAATATATTCTCCAGTTAGAGATAATTCAACATCGAATCAAAAGGGAATTGTAGATGTGAGTGCTTCTGGAGTTGGAACGCCAAATGATAAATTCTGCAGCCTTGAGCAAGGAGTACAGATGTTAAGCAGTTCATCTGAGATATCAGTGTTTAACAAAATAATTGGTCTTAATTCGATTAACTGCACACGCATGAGCGAAACAGAAATGTCGCTTGCAGCACTTGGACTACTTGGGGACCCGACGCTTTGCGATAATGGAGTAAGATGCGACATTCCACATGGAATGCGAGAGGAAGAAGCAAAGTGCCCACAGAACTCGATCGTTGATCGAGCTGCACCAAGTGCAACAGTTGGAGCAGACGGAGTTATAAGTCCTTCAATAGAACACACATGTCGACTTTGTAACGAAACCACCGGCTCATATACATGCACATATAATTATGCAAATGGATCTACAAGTGTAACCAATGGACTTGTTTCAAACATAAATTCCGATACTCAAGCAGAGATACTTGCTGGAATTGGACGACCGGATAAATGCTGTCTAGAGGACATAAACGGAGTAAGATACAGTTATGGTCAAACAACACAGCAATCTCCAAGTTCAAGACCAATTGTATATCCAAAAGATGGCAATCCAAATACAGATTGTGGATTTGGAAGTGCAAACGAGATATCGCAGATAGGAAACTTTTGCGGAATTAAACTGCCAGTAGTCAACTATAAGATAAATTGCAGCGTAAGTAGGTGAAGACAGCAAATGGGAATCGGAGATCTTATAAGAAACGCGTTTAGCAGCAACAGTACAAAACTAGATAGCAAACCGATACCATGCCCAAGCTGCAAAAAGGAGATTAACTTAAACTTAGAGCGATGCCCAAATTGTGGAGTTAGAATAAGTAGTATGTTTAGGAAAAAATGCCCTAAGTGTAAAACGTTAAACGAGATAAGCGCAAATAAGTGCACAAAATGCTTTTACGATTTTGATGCAGAATCAGAAAGGGCTAAAAAGACCTATTATTCATGTCCTATATGTGGATATAAGATGGATGGGGTGATGACATCCTGCCCATCATGTGGAACTAAATTCATGTGATATTTTTAGCGAGTTGACATATAATGGAGTCCTTCAAAACTGAAGAAAAGAAAAAGGAAGAGCAGAAGCCAAAAAAGAAGTTTGTTCATTTGCTTGATGAAGAAGAAGTAGAGGTAAAAAGGCTGGATATGGAAGACTTGACCGAATGCGTCAATGTCATGAAAAAATGCGCTTTTGATGTAACCGAAAAAGAAGTTGGAAACATTGTTCAGTATGGAAACAGTTTTGGCGCAACAGTAAACCGAATGATCGTAGGTGTCGGACTTGCATGGCCAGCAAAATTAGATTTAGAATCTAAAAAGATTGTAGGTGGCGAGCCAAACGCACTTTATATGGAAGATCCAGCAGTATTGCTTGCTTATGAGGGAAAGGGGATTAGAAGAATATTAGTAAAAGAGCGAGAAGCCGAAGTTACAAAGCTCGGACTAAAGTATGCGATAGGATATATTTCAGAAGACATACCAAAAGGGAATATAACAGATTATTTAAGCGAAGCTGGAAACGCCCTTGAAAAGTTGTACTTATCAGAAAATTACGAGTTCTTTAGAACTGAAAGAGGAATACTTGCATTTAAGCAGGTCGGAAACTAAAGTTAGGTGAACAAAAAATGAATATTTGTCTATTTTTACTTATTTATATAGGATAGAAATTCTTTTATACCCCAAATCAGAAAGACGATTTTCCACTAGGTCAAGATGATTTGAAAGTAATTTCAAATCTGATTTTGAAGATACTACTAGCTGCCCAGACTTTCCATTAGAAGCAGCAACGAATTTTGTTGAATCGAGCCCAAGAGAATTGATAAAACAACCAACAAGTTTCTTTGAATGAGCTCGTGAAATAGGAATACCAAGATGTTTTGAGATCTTAATAAGGTCGCTCTTTGTGAACTTCGCATCATGAAGAGGAGTATGAATTTTATGCTCTTTTGCAGCAGTGAATGAAAAACTGCCATCCTGCTCGTCGTCTAGATGTGCACCAGAGACAACATTCCTAATCTGCATGTGATTTGCAGCAGATTTGATCTGATAAAACATCTTGCCAACACAATCAGTGTCCGAATCGATTGTTTCGTGTTTTATACCGATTATTTTTGCAAGCCTTTTTGCTAAAACTAAATCAGAATCGACATTAGATGAATTAATTGTAATAGCAACTGCTTCTTGACCTAGTTCCTGCTGACAGAGACGAGCTAAAATAGTGCTATCAAGACCGCCCGAAAATGCAACAACTACTCCTTCAAGACTTCTTATCTTTTTTCTAAGGTTGTGAAGCTTTAACGATAATGGCTTATCGAGCTTTGGGGGACGTATGATTATTTCACCTACTAACAAATTTGATAGATCATTATTATTAAGCTAAGCGCCAAAGTTTAGAATATGATGAGGAGAATTTATACTGCAATAGTAGTTGTACTGATTTTTGCATCGGCAGGGTTTGCATCTTGTGGTGGCCAGATTAGCCAAAATGTTCCAGCAGTAGTTGGTAATAGCGGCAGCTTAGTCAATGTGACCATGAACCTAGGACCGGGGAATGGCAATATTTACACCAGCATATATCCACGGATTGGAACTATGACCCAAGACTCGATCGAAACGGCGATAAAATATGCAGAGAATATCTCAAATAGTGACCAAAACTGTAATTTATACATAACATTTGGCTCTCCAAACACAGAAGGACTTATCGATGGACCAAGCGCTGGAGCGGCACTAACAACAATGACGTATGCAATGCTTACAAATCAGCACATGCGACAAGATACGATAATCACAGGCACAATAGATGAAAGCGGAAATGTCGGTCAAGTTGGAGGAGTTTATGAAAAAGTCAAAGGCGCGGCAGAAAATGGAGCAAAATATTTCATAACTCCACCTCAGACAGTATATGATATGATATTACTAAAGAAGTTAGAAGAGCAGTATGGAATAAAGGTACTGCAAACAGAAAGTGAAGAAGAAGTTATTGGATTCATGCTTCATAATGAGAATATAAGTCAGCCAGATACGATAGCAAAAAGTCGCCCTATTCCAACAAACATTAGCCAATATAATTCCACTAAAATTGAAGATTTTAGAAAGATAGCTTCTGATTTTCTTCAAAAAGAAAGTAATCAAATAAACAATTTGCCGTCTGATAACTCGGAATCTTTATCAATAAAGAAATTCTATCAAAACGAGATAACTAGACAACAAACAATATTCGATAAGGGGTACTACTTTAGTGCTGCAAACGAAGCCTTCCTAAATTATATAGACATGATGACTGTGCAGGCGATTAGCAATCCAAGACTTGATATTGCAGCTAAGAAAAGCCAAGTCAATGATTGTCTAAATTCAATAAAGAATAGCAGCCTAAATAGCAATAATTTCGAATTTGTATTTGGGTACGAATTAAGGAAAGCCTGGGCAAATGATAACATAAACAAAGTTGAGATAAAAAGTACGGATTTGGAAGAAGACAAATACAGGCAATATAACATGCTCTCGTATTCACAAGCATGGTGCGATGTAGGAGAGGAACTTGCAAAAGCCGCATCAGAAAAAACAGGCACTAATATTGATGAAACCAAACTTAAACAACAGTCAGAAGAAACACTAAAAGAAGCAGTAGATGAGTTTGGCAACTTAACAAACCAAGACATAAAGGATAGACTTGACATTGCAACTGAATCTGATAAAGAAGGAAATTATGGAGCTGCAATATTTGATTCAGTATATGTATTAGAAATGAGCAGACTTTCAAAAGAAAGCTCAGGTTCAGCAAAAGAAAAAGTTGAAATATTACTAAACCAGAGTAGAACTTCATTTTGGGCAAACATATACCAATCTCAGGCAACATATTTGTATTCACAAAACGATTATGCAGGAGCATATAAGATCGCAAGATTTGGACTTGCGATAGACAATGCAGTTATAGAAATAAAGAGAAACATTGGAAATAATAGCAACAATATGACAAATAGTGCAACAAACACACAGCAAATACAGAATGATCCTGCGAGCAACACATCAATTGCGCTCGGCGCAGCTTTATTAGCTACAATTGCAATAGTCCTCATAGCAATAAGGATAATCGGGAGGAGTGGAAATGGTGGAGCTAACAACCAAAGAACTCGCAAGGCTTATAGAACTGAGGCGAAAAAAGCTTGAATTAATTGCTGAAAAAAAGTCGGGTCTTGAGCGAGATGGAGAGATAAATGCAATAGAACAGAGCATACAAGCAATAGAAAAAAAAGTTACAGAACTATCAGTGTTGATAGTAAGCCCAAATGGGAAAAAACTTGAAGACCTTACAGCTAAATTAAAGGGACTGCCACAAGATCAGATAAAAGAAGCTATGAAAATTAGAGATGGTCTAGTTTACCACTTACTCAAAGAAAGAAGCGATATAATACGAACCAATTACGAGAATCGACTTGAAGTAAGTAAGCTTTCAATACTCTGCTCAAGCATGATTGCTGAGAGAAGAATTGCAATAACTGAAGCAATAACTTCTGGAATAATTACAACTCCAATAGATGTAGGTTCTCTTGAAGAATCAAAAGTGAAAGTGTTATTACGATCACTCAATCGTTGCGGGATAAAATGTAAAGTAGTTGACGGTAAAATAGTAACTCAAGAAACTACACCAGAAGAAGATGAAAAAATAGTCGACCATTTGGGTACAAAAATCTGGATTGCAAGTTCACTTAAACCGCAATTTGATGAGAATGTTGCAAAGATACAACAAGTAAATGTCAAAATACAGCTCAAAAATGCCGAGCGGCAGATAAGACAATTTAGCGAGGCTGAACAGAAAGAATTCGATAGCTTGCAAATGGATTATCTGGGATTAATTAAACAAAAAGATGATATATTAAAGAACTACGAAGAAGAATCAAGTATATCAATAAAGGCTTAAAGTGGTGAAACTCATGAGCGGATGTATTTTTTGTAGCATAATAAAAGGTCAGACACCTTCAGTCAAAGTATACGAAAATGAATCAGTAGTTGCGATAATGGATATTAAGCCTATCAACGTGGGACATGTTCTAGTATTGCCAAAGAAACATACGCCAATGTTTATTGAACTTGATGAAGATAGTGCAGGAGAATTAATGAAAGCTGCAAGAAAAATAGGAGCATCACTAAAAAAATCAAAACTTAACTGTAAAGGTTTGAACTTCATACTAAATGATGGTGAAGAAGCAGGTCAAGAAGTATTTCATTCGCATTTGCACATAGTTCCTAGATACCGAGGAGACGGATTTGGATTTAAAATGCCTCCAAAGTATGGCGAAAACTCTGAAAAAGAAGAACTTGAGAGAGTTGCCGGAAAAATAAAAATGGAATTACAAAAACTAGAGTGATTTAATTCATAATTTTTTTGCCATATATGGCCCAAGTCTTTCATAGCCATATTTTCGATAGTACTCTCTAACTCCAACTCCACTAATGATAACCATTTTATCCATGCTAAATTCCTTCTTTGCGATTTCTTCTGCTTCACTAAGCAGCTTTGAACCAAAACCACGATGCTGGATTGCTCCAGAAGAACTAATTGGAACTTCACAACCATAGACATGAAGTTCACGAATAAGAGCAGTGTTTTGAGCTATTTCTTCTCTTGGACTTTTGTCTTTTGGAATACGTAAACGAATGAAACCTGCAATAAGAGAATCCTCATCTTCAAATGATATGAACGATTCACTTCCACCACTAGCCGAATAGTCAAAGCGGTCAAGCTTGAAATCAGAAACCTTGATTTTTTTTCTAGCTAAGCCAACTTCTCGATACCGAATTTCTTGTGGCTCGATTCCTTTCTCGCGGATTTTGGCTTCAACTAGTTCACGCAAATTGCTCTTCTTTACACCCTCTTCAATCTTGTTTGCAGGAATATCACGCTGAATTCTCATCACTCTAACATACTTTGGAATATGCCGATAAGACTCTGCAATCACTTCGGCAGCTTCTTCTGTTGAGTAGGGCTGATATTTCCCTTCTTTCATCCAATTGAAAAGTACAGTGCCCCCGACAACTAATGTCGGATAAATCTTCATCATATCTGGCTTAAATTGATCATCGGTGAAGATCCTCTTTATAGAAGAGATGTCTTTTTCATTTGATGAACCTGGAAGGCCAGGCATAAAGTGATAGAGAACTTTGAAAGCAGAGTTTTTTAGTGCAGCGGTTGAACGTGCGACATCTTCGACAGTGTGTCCGCGATTTATCTTCTTGTATATCTCATCATCAGGGTTTTGAACTCCCAGCTCAACCCTAGTCGCACCAAACGAAAGCATTTGGTCTACATATGGAACACATACATCAGGCCTAGTTTCAATTGTCAGACCAATACATCGAT
>CAZZKB010000036.1:0-8027 GCA_964654575.1 Microcaldota archaeon
TGTTTCTAATGGTTGATTTTTCAAAAATCCCTCTTGAGGCTGGAATTCCCATATTGATATTTGCACTTTTCTTTGGTTGTTGCATCATTTCGAACTTTGTTTACTTCGATTTTGCTCCTGCTTCGGGTACTGCAACCGGTTATATCGCATACCAAGAGAAGGGTGGAATATTCCAACTTGATTCTGTCTGTTGGAGAGACAATCAATACAGCGAATGCGAGACATTTGACCCTCGTGGTGTGTCATATGAGCCAGGGAAATACAAAATGACTTACAAATGTGATACTTTGGTCTGGGCATGGCAACATCCAAGTGAATGCTATATTGTAAACGCAACTAAGATCGGAGAAATATCTTAGTTCTAATAATTTTTTTTTCTATTTCTTTTTTGGTATTACAATCAAGCCTTCTTTTTCATTTCCAATTCCGTGTGCTTTCCCTTCAAAAAATAACTTGGCCGTTATTGCACACGTAATTCCATCCAATTCGTCTTGTGTGTATTCTCGTTGTTCGACTCTCACACTTTCATTTTGCCATTTATTGATCAAAATCTTGTCCTTTCTATTTATGCTAAATGAATCATACGTTGCGCCAGGATAAACTTCAACCACTACTGAATTTGGATTCATTTGTAATATCTTTTCTTTCAATCCCATCCCTCTCTTGGTTAATGTTCTCATAGGTCCAAGAGTAATAGGAAAAAATCGTATCCCTAGCTTTCTTAGTTCAAGATCACACTGTCTAAAATGGACGTTATTTCGCTCATCTATATTCGTTCGTCCAAAAGGCAGTGAAAGAGGTGCATCTATTGCGACTATTATTTCTTCATCTATTGGTAGTTTTGATATTACTGATAGTATCTCTTCATCTGTATGAATTATATTCGCTAGTACGCTATTTTGTTCGATTATGCAAAGCCCTGTATCTCGCTTAGGGCTTCCTGCTAAATCAAGACCAATAAAAATCATCAACAATAATTAAGAAAGAGAAAATTAATAAAAAATCTATATCTTTTCATATGTGCTAATCCCAGCAACTACTCCGTTGTGACGATATGTTTCTCTTTCTTGTAATCCAAAACCCACTGCTCGCACATGTGTTTCCCAATATGGTTGAGCTAAATTTTCTTCTAATGGGCTTATTGCATATTCTAAACCATAATCCCAAGCCGCTCTTTTAATAAGATATTTAACTATCTCTGAATTCAAATCATGCGTTACACACACGAGTCTTCCATTTGGAGGTAAAACTTCAGCTAAATTTCTTAGTGTAGTCTCTAATCCTATATACTCAAGAACAAATGCTGCTATTGCAAATCTCGGACTAAATGAAACAACTTCGGCTGGATACGGTTCTTCCAAGTCGCATGCTACTGTTGGTACTACTTGATTTCTCCAAGTTTTTAAATCTAAACTCAAAAAAGTTCTATCAGAAGTTGTTAGCTCTTCAGCTAATCTTGCTTTACGTCCACCCAAGACTACCCCACGTCCTTCTATTGGTATTCTCTTCCTAATTTGTTCAATTAAACTCGGGTGTCCATCCCAATCAAAAATAGTACTGTCTTGAAGATTTCTCCAAAATGCCTTGGCAGCAGCTGTCTGTTTCACATCTATATTATTGTTACAAAAAGAATAAAAATATGATTAAATTACTGTTTAGTCTGCCATCCTCGCATAACCATGGCATCCATAATTCGTTCTTTAGCGATTTCAAGTGCTGCAGCACGTGTATCATGTTCTTTTGCTCTCTCAAGCATTACCTTCGTGTTGCCCTTGATCTTCGCTTCAACAATTTTGAACATTGTTTCTGCGTTCATTTCCCTTGTTTCACAGTAGCTTGATATGACTCCGCCTGCATTAGCAACAAAGTCTGGAATTACATAAACTCCTTTCTTCATCAAGACTTTTTCGATGTCATATTTAGCAGGTAAATTTGCTGCCTCAACAACGTATTTTGCTTTTACTGCTTGAACATTTCCAGAGTGAATTACATCTGGTCTAGCGCCTGGAATAAGCACATCTACTGGCAATTCAAACAATTTTGCACCGTCTAATTTTTCGCCTTTAAGGGCTGTTACTGTGCCGTGCTGTGCCTTTGCCTTCATTGCCTCTTCGTGTTTAAACCCATCTTTGTTGTAAATCGTTCCCTTTGCGTCAGAGAGTGCAACTACTTTTGCTCCCCACTGCTCCAAGAATTGGTGTGTGAATGTTCCGACATTACCATATCCTTCAATCGCAACGCTCATCCCATTTAGGTGCTTTCCTGAAAATTCAACTGCTACTTTAGCTGCATGTGCAACACCAAAACCAGTCGAACCCAGTTCGTGTGGTAAGCCGCCAACTGATGCTGGTTTTCCAGTACAAGCCATAGAAGTTCCTAGTTCATCAGCAAATTGTGCCATTTCTTTTTCAGTAGTATTCATATCCGGTCCAGCAATGTATTCTTTTGGAATAACATGAGCAATCTTTCTTGCAAATGCTCTCATCATCCCTTCTTTTTGCGCTGGTGTTAGTTTTCTTGGATCGGCTCTAATTCCTGATTTAGCTCCACCAAATGGCAAATCTGCCATTGCGTTTTTCCAGCTCATTGCTCGAGCTAGTCCCATGACTTCTTCAGTAGTGACGTCTGGAACCATACGAATTCCGCCTTTTCCAGGACCCCTTGCTGTGTTGTGAATTACACAAACTCCCTGCATTCCAGTTTTCTGGTCGTAGACTTCAATGACTTTTTCAAATCCGAACTCATCTTCGCGTTTCATAGAAAGACCTCTAATAAGTACTTTTGTGATGAATAGGTAAATAAGATATTAAAAAGTATCAGAAAAACTCAGGAATTTTCCAGGCTGTTGGATCATCAACTCTTATTGAAAGTATTTTATTTACTAGCTGAAGAACTTCAACTCCTGGTGGTGGAAGTTCAGTGTTTGAATCTCGTACAACTTCGATTCCATTTGCTCCAATTTTTATGTTTAAATCTAAAGTTCTCTTGAGCGTATATCCATCTGAAGCAACATTTGCTGCTGCATCTATCTGAGCTTGAGTAAATGCTCCATCTGCATGTATTTGCATTCCTGTATTAGAACCACTATCGTTGCTAGTATAAACTCCACGAACAAAATGATACCCAACGGAAACTAAATCAAATTCATCTCCATTTGGCTTTACTATTGCACTTACTATGACTGATTCTTGATTTACTCCACGCTTTTCTCTTGACGAATCAAGTGTTCTTCCTCTATGTAGTCTAACTCCACCTTCAACACTGTTTACTCTCCACGTAGTTTCTTCTGGTGCATTTTTGCTTTCTATCGGAATTGGAACATAAAGCCCATACTCTTCTAGAAGTACAAACTTTGGTTTATTTTCTACACGTTGTTCGGTTCCAGTGCTGACTCTCTTAAGACGTAGTGGTAGTGTCATATTAATCAGTATTAACTCGTTATTGCATTTGATTTAAAAATATACAATAATTGTTCTATTTTACCACAATTTCAGAAATTACTTTTCTTATTTCTTCATTTTCAATTTTTTCAACAACTGCTTCTAAGAATCCATTTACAATAAGTTCTCGTGCATCATTTCGAGACACTCCTCTTGACATTAGGTAAAATATCTTCTCCTCATCTATTTGGGCAATTGAGGCAGCATGTCTTGAACTTACATCATTATTTTCAATTTCCAGTTCTGGATTTGCGGTTGCATGAGCTTTTGAATTAAGTAAAATAACATTTTGTGTTAAGAATGACTCTGCTCCTGCACCATTTTTCTCTATTTTAATCATTCCGTCTAATTTAACCCAAGCCGAATCATCAACAATTCCTCGAACTGCTATATTTCCTTTTGTGTTTTTATTTGCGTGTCTCAATATCGAATTTAATGCTAATTTTTTGTCTTCATTTTCACTAAATATGTGCAAATCATATGCTTGTGAATTTTCTCCAATCAAATGATTGACTATTTCTCCAGAGGCAGCAGATTTCCAAACTCCATAGCTATGGACTATTGAATTTTCACCAACAAAATTATCTTGCTTTATCGAGCATTTCTGATCACTAATTATTATTGTACAAACATCACACCGTCTTCCTATTTTCAACTCTATTTTTGATTCCTTTTTTGGTCTAAAAACTATTCGAAGTTCTGACTCATCTGGTACAATTATTTGAGTGTCAGAAGACACGTCTAGTTCTGCTGATTTTGAAACTACTACGTTTTTCATTTTATCCAACCGCCCCTTCTAGCTGCACTTCTATTAAACGATTTAACTCAACGGCATATTCCATCGGCAGCTCTCGTGTAAACGAATCAATAAATCCAAGAACAATCATGGCAAGAGCATCTTTTTCGGACAATCCTCTACTCATCAAATAGAATAACTTTTCGGCTCCGATTTTTCCTACCTTAGCTTCATGTCCAATTGTAGTAGTATCTTCATCAATCTGAATATTTGGATATGTATCGGATCTTGATTGTTCATCTAGTAGGTACGCATCACACTGTACAAATGCCTTGCAATTCTTAGCGCCCTTATTTACTTTCAACATTCCTCGATACGCACTTCTTCCGCCTCCTTGGGAAATACTCTTAGAAATAATTCTCGAAGTCGTATCTGGTGCTGCGTGGATTATTTTTGCTCCAGCATCCTGTGTTTGTCCTTTGCCAGCAAAAGCAACTGAAAGAACTTCACCTCTGGCTCGTTTTCCTTTCAAGACTATACAAGGATATTTCATGGTAACTTTGGATCCAATATTTCCGTCCACCCATTCAACTACCGAATCTTCATTTGCCACTGCTCGTTTAGTTACAAGATTGTAAACATTATTCGACCAATTTTGTATCGTTGTATATCGAATATATGCTCCTTTCTTTGCGATTACTTCAACAACTGCCGAGTGTAAAGATCCAGAACTATATATCGGAGCACTGCATCCTTCAATATAACTGACTTTTGCTCCTTCTTCAGCAACAATCAACGTTCGCTCAAATTGCCCTGCATTCTTTGTATTTATTCTAAAATACGCTTGTAATGGGATTTTTACGTGCACTCCCTTTGGAACATAGACAAAGCTTCCACCTGACCAAACTGCTGTGTTTAGGGCAGCAAATTTATTGTCCGTCATAGGTATTACTGATCCAAAGTACTCTTTTACTATTTCTGGATATTTTCGTAGTCCCTCATCCATACTTAAAAAAATAACTCCCTGCTCTTCCCATTCTTTCTTCAAATTATGATAAACAATTTCTGAATCGTATTGAGCGCTAGCACCACTTAGAAATTTTCTTTCTGCTTCTGGAATTCCAATTCGATCAAAAGTTTTTTTGATATCTTCTGGTACCATGTCCCATTCATTAGCATTTTCACCAGTTGCACTAGCATAGTAGTGTATGTCTTGAAAATCTATTTTAGATAAGTCAAATGCAGACCATTTTGGAATCGGTTTTGACTCAAAAACTTTGAGAGCTTTAAGTCTAATATCAGTCATCCATTTAGGTTCATTTTTTATCTCAGAAATTGTTCGAACTATTTCTTCATCTAATCCTTTACGAGTTAAATGTTTGTATTTAATGTCATCTTTGAAATCGTATTTTTCATAAGAAAGATTAATTTGATCACTCAAGAAATTCACCGATAAAAAGATTATGCTTTTAGGAATTTAAAAAGATTTAGGAAATTATCCTGTCATAAGTTCCTGCAAGGCAGGAATCTGGTCTGCTATTATCTTAAGTGTTCCGCCACAAGTTTCATATACTTTTTTTGCAGTTGTTCTGTTTTTCAAATAATATATTTTGTAAAAATCATTCTCTGTCATTACGCATGTCATGTCTGCAAGTGTAATTGATGATGCCGAAACTCCAGCATCCTGAAGCTGCTGTTTTTGTGTTGCAGGTATCGCACTCTCATTTACTTGTGTAACTTGTATTTTTACGTTGCATCTTGATGGGGCATATTTATCTTTTCCAAAAACCGTTTCAGTCCAAACTGGTCCGGTTGACTCAAGTTTAACTGTTCCATATTGTTGGGCTAGTGTAAGTGTTCCCTTTTCGCAATACATCTCAAGTCTGTCTCTAAAACAAGATATGTCTGCTCCACAATCTTTTGTAGATCCAAAAAAACTAGTGCAGCCAAACATCAAAAATGAGAATCCCAACAAGATTATCGCCAATTCGCGTTTCATATTTAGAGAAAATCAGAATACCTATTTATACATTTCGGATTATCCAATTGCTTAAATATTCGATCCAATATCAATTTAATGCTCTTGATGTGCTATAATTAACCGCACTCTCTTGTAATGCATTTAGTCATATGATTAATCTTGTAAAAAACGGTGAAATTCATGTTCGCGATAAAAAATCTCAAAGTTTCAATCGAAGATAAAGACATCATCAAAGGATTAGACTTAGTTCTAAATTCTGGAGAAATTCACGCAATCATGGGTCCAAACGGAGCTGGCAAGAGTTCTCTTTCAGAAGCCTTAATGGGTCATCCATCGTTCGAAGTTAGTGGCAGCATAAAGTTAAATAGTGAAGAATTAATCGATCTTCCAGTTGATGAGAGAGCAAAGAAAGGTGTTTTCCTAGCATTCCAAGCTCCAGAAGAAGTTGAGGGAGTTAAAGTCAGTAATTTTATCCGAAAGGCAATTTCTGCAAAAGAAGGTAATAAAGAACAAAATCTCGATTCAATGGTCAAGTCACATGAAGAACTAATCGAAAACGCCAAGAAATTAGGTATGGACAAATCATTTATCTCTAGAGAAACAAATGTGGGGTTTTCAGGTGGAGAAAAAAAGAGAATGGAAATGCTTCAGATGTTAGCACTAAAACCAAAAGTAGTTATTTTAGACGAAGTCGACTCTGGTTTGGATGTGGATGGCATCAAAGTCGTTGCAAATGCTATATCTCAACTTAACGATGGTTCACGTTGTTTCTTAATTATAACTCACTACCCTCGTATACTTAAGCATATAAAACCAAACTTCGTGCATATCTTAGCTGATGGAAAAATTGTCAAGAGTGGCGATGAAAAACTTGCTCACGAAATAGAGGAAAATGGGTATTCAAAGTATTTAAAAGGTGCAAAATGAGTTTCGATGTAAATAAAATAAGAAAAGATTTTCCGATTCTATCTAATGAAAATTTAATTTACCTTGATTCAGCTTCGACCAGTCAAAAGCCACAATCTGTAATCGATTCAATAACTAACTTTTATTCAAATAAAAACTCAAACGTTGCTCGCGGTCTCTACACATTGGCTGAAAACGCTACTCTAAATTATGAAAATGTTCGAGATAAATCTGCGCAATTTATTAACGCAAAAAACTCTCACGAAATTATTTTTACTTCTGGAACAACTGCATCACTCAATTTAGTCATGCGCGCTTATGGTTCAAAATTTGTCAAAAAAGGAGACAAAATAGTTACATCTGTACTAGAGCACCATTCAAACTTTGTTCCTTGGCAACAACTAGCCAAAGAAAAAGGTGCAAAATTTGAAGTAGTTGATATTACAGAAGATGGCGAATTAGATCTATCTGATTTAGAAAAGAAATCAAAAGATGCAAAAATAGTTTCCATCTCTGGAGCATCAAATGTTTTGGGTACTATTAACGACATTAGGAAAATCTCTCAAATTGCTCACAATCAAGGTGCAATTTGTGTTGTTGATGGAGCACAAAGCATACCAAGCATCAAGACAGATGTTCAAAAATTAGGTTGCGATTTTCTCGCATTCTCATCTCATAAAATGCTTGGCCCATTTGGCCTGGGAATTCTCTATGGCAAGGAAGAATTATTAGAAAAATGCGATCCATTTATGTATGGGAGCGAAATGATTCGTGAAGTTTCTACTAAATCAAGTTCATGGAATGATTTGCCTCATAAGTTTGAACCTGGCACTCCTCCAGTTGCAGAAGTAATTGGTTTTGGTGCTGCGCTAGATTATTTAAATAAATTAGGTTTGGAATCAATTCGAAAACACGAGTTAGCCCTTACTAAGTATCTGCTGACTCGACTTTTAGAATTCAAAGG
>CAZZKB010000037.1:0-1437 GCA_964654575.1 Microcaldota archaeon
AGGTAGTGTAGCTTTTGGATAATCGCCGACATAACCTCTACTAAGTAATATAAAAAAGCAAAAATCGAACATTAATATGAATAAACAATTTGCCGAGTTTGTAGGGATATTTATTGGAGATGGATCCCTTAACATAAGAAAGGAGAAAAATTCTTATGAGTTCAAAATAGTTGGAAATATTCAAAACGAAAAAGGCTATTTTGAAAAATATGTCTCTAAAATTGCAAGTAAAATCACAGGAAGAGAGATAAAACCAAAAATTCTTGATAGTGGCAGGAGTTATGGAATTTACTTTTGTTCAAAAAAACTTGCAAATAAACTAAGCGAATTGGGATTTAAATCTGGCAAAAAGGCAGATTCCGCAGTAATACCAAATGAGATCATAAGGTCAAAGAACTTACTAAAATCGTGCTTAAGAGGAATTTTCGATACGGATGGTTGTTTTACAGCAAAAAGACACGGCACATACCCAACAATTGCATTCGTATCAAAAAGCAAAAAATTAATCCAACAGATAGAAAAAATTTTGATTGATAACGAAATCAAGTGTTGTGCCTGTTATGACATAAAAGAATTTGATAAAAGATATTTCAAAGAATACACAAAGAGTAGACTTGATATAAATGGAAGAAAAAGCACGCAAATGTGGTTTAAGATTTTTGGAACCAAAAATAATAAACACCTGATAAAATATTTGAAATATAAGGCGAACCGAGGCTTGCGCTTCGGTCCGCTATAGCGGGGGGTAGATTTGAACTACCGGTCTTTACCCGAAAATAAAAATAATATTTATTTTCACTGGGTTATGAGCTTCGCCCCAAAGTCAGATTATAAACCTGACCTTAGACCAGCGGGAACTCCAAGCTTCCCTACCCCGCTTTGCTTGGAGATCTTAGCCCAAAGAACTCTAACGTGAAGTTAGAGCATTAATAAGATACGAATAAGTGTTTATAATAGGCTTACATTATGAGGAAGACTTTTCTTTCTCGACTTTTGCAACTAAACCGCGCAAATGATCGCGATCGATTTCATCCTTTTGTTCCTCGACTTTTTGAGCCTTTGTCTTCCCATAGAAAAAACCTGAGAGGAACATTGCAAAGGATAGCAATAGTGCCAAAATAGGAATACCGAAAATCATAAATGGCACAAGCATTGGTGCAAGATCAGATTTGTATCGATCTATATATGGGGAATATGGAAGACCGCACTGTGCAAATTTTGTTGCATCAGCTTTTGTAAGGATATCAGAAGCACTAAGTATTACATCTCCCATATTGTATAGTACGAGATAAGTCGAAACAGTTATCACTAAAAGACCGATAACCAGAAAGAAGTAACTTAGAAGCTTATTTTTATCCATATAAACCCACTCTAGATAATGCTTAGAAGAGTATAAAAAGAATAGCAGGAAGATATATGGACAAGCAGGTGTAAAAA
>CAZZKB010000037.1:1537-7798 GCA_964654575.1 Microcaldota archaeon
GAAGCAAGAAAAGCCCAAATTGCCCAGAGAGTCGTATCTGGTGTTGCTAAGACTTTCGATAATGTACTTGCAACTAATCAGGAATGGAGATCATCTTATTTGAGAATGGCACTGGTGTAACTTGATGATAAGCGATCTTTTCGAAAAAGCAAAATTTCAATATGCGTTTAATCAGCGACAGAAGATTTACAGTGTTAAGGTCGAACTTGAAAACCGCCCAAGGATAATCACAGTAAGGATCGGAGAGAATTTCACCGAACTTTCACTCTGCGACCTTGAAGGCAACGTATTAGAGATCGCTAGAGAAGAGGACGGAAAGGGAGTAACTTTTAGAAAAGGCTGATACTATGAGCGAGCAAACAGCGAAAATCAATGCGGCAAAGGCAGCACTAGAGCACGTAAAGAGTGGAATGTGCATCGGTCTTGGAAGTGGATCGACAACAAAAGAATTCATCAAATTACTAGGAGAGCAAGTAAGAGGAGGACTCAAGATAAGTTGTGTTACAACTTCTTTCGATTCACGAATGCTGGCAATTAATGAAGGCATATTCGTAACAGAGACTGACGCAATAGATCAAATTGATTTAGCAGTAGATGGAGCCGATAAAGTCACAAAGACCGCACTACTTAAAGGCGGTGGCGGAGCATTAACACGGGAGAAAATTGTCGATTATTGTGCAAAAAAATTCATAGTCATTGTAGATGAAAGTAAGATAGAGAAGGGAAAGGTACTTGAGGGAGAAGTGAATTTAGAAGTGCTTCCTTTTGCAGCACCACTAGTTATGAAAGAACTAAAGAAATACAGCCCAAAAATAAGAATGGCTAAGGCAAAGCTTGGACCAGTCATAAGCGATAACGGTTGCTTTATCATAGACTGTCAAATGAAACTTGATGACCCAAGAAAAATGGAGCAGTGGCTAAAATCCATGCCCGGAGTAATCGAAAATGGAGTATTTACCAAATTCGATATGATAATTGTAGGTACAAATAATGGAAGCTACAAATTGTGAAGAAAATGATAAAACTAAGCCCTCAAGTTTTAGAAGAATTGAAGAAGCCACTTGGGGAATTGATTGTAAATAATGAAAATATATTAGATAAGATAGCAGATAAAAGGATAATTTCAATTGGAGATATTTGTACGATAAATCTAATTAAAAGTAGAATAAAGCCACATTTGGCAGTATTCGATTTAAAGAGCCAGAGAAAAGAATTGACTAAAGAACTAAAAGACATTATAGAAGCATCTTATCCAAAGCCTAAGAGGTATGATAACACCCCTGGAACAATATCTGAAAAACTGCTTAGTGATGCAAAGGCACTTCTCAAAGAAGGCGGTGGGATTCTGATAGAAGGAGAAGAAGATATATGCGCGCTGGCCTTTATCAAAGAGGCAACTAGTAAAGACGTAATAATATATGGTCAGCCAAAAGAAGGAATAGTTCTAATTAAACCAACAAAAGAGATAAAAGAAAAAATTGAAAAATGGATTTTATCCTCCAGAGCCTTTAGTCATAAAGTGTAATGACATATAGGCAAAGAGGGTTAGCACGATTGCTACTATGACTTTGGTTTGAAAATCAAACCAAGGAACAAGACTTGAGCCAAACATTGTTATGCCGATACCCAAAACAAGGGCAACGACAAAAATCAAGAATTTTGCAAGTGTGCTTGCCATTTATTTTATGCACCGCCCATGCCGTTTCCAGCTGGACCCTTTGACACTACAATGACATCTTCAACAGATTTTACGTTCTTGTAAAGAATGCTCTTGTTCTTTAGTGAGTCCTTTGCTGCATCCTTAGATCCTGGCAATGATTCGAGAAGGATTCTTTCGACTTCGCCTGTTTCCAAGTTGACAATGATTTCCTGTACCGAGCCGACAAATTTGCCGCCATCGGTGAATATTTCCATACCGTAGAGTTTAGACAATTTCATTCCCATAAAAGTCCCTCTGATGTGTATTGCAAACTTAATTAAAAAACCTTTCTCTTATTTTTCATAACTGATGGAAACCTATAAAACTGCATATTTTGGGTATATGATATTCTGCACATTACTTTTAATCGCAATTTTTGGAACCGCATATTTGCAATTTAGCCAGGATATGACTGGAGCGTACAAAATATTTTCATATACTTGTCACCAAAAGCTTTCTCGATCGATTTGTCTTTTTAAAAACGATGCAGGAAACATGTGGCTTTCTGATTGTACAACACAAACTGGATCTTTTATTAGTGATGCCCAAGATAGGCTTAGAATAGACGCATTTGTCAATGATATAAAAGGATACAAAGTACCAGTTTGTGCTAGAGATATCGGACTTTATTTAGGACTTCTTCTAGGAGGATTGTGCTACCCATTAATGTTTGAATTAAATAGCAGACAAATACTGCCTACAAAATATTTGCTGATTGCACTAATTCCGATGGGAATCGATGGTACAACTCAACTGATTTCTGAATTAGGCGTACTTCCGTATGTCTATGAGAGCACGAATATGCTAAGGCTTGCCACTGGCCTTATTGCAGGAATTGCAGCAGCCATTTATGCAATTCCAATACTTGTCAATATGCTAAGTAAGGATGAAGGGAAACCAGACACTACACCTAAAAAGTAAACTAGTATTCATCTAATTTTTTCTGCATTCGATCAACGGATTTCTTTTTTGAGGCTGGAGAAATTTTATCTGATTTTAGAATCAGTTCTCCAAATGCTCCATCATAACCAGGTACCCAGCTAATGTTGCCTTGTCTAACTTTTATGATCGCATCTGCAATTTCATTTGAAGTAGCAAATCTAATTTTATCTTCAGGTGCATCAAAGAGAGCAAATTCTGTGCCAAAATATCGAACAATCTTGCTATATTCTTCTGCGACTTTTTTTGAGGTTTCCGGCTTTTTTATAGCCTTTGAAATGATAGTTGGAAGAGGCACGATATGCTGAAAATCAACCGCATTCTTTGGTCTGAACCCTAGTTTTCGATCAGAAAGCTGATAAACTCGATTAAGCACCCCAACAGTTACTTTTTTCTTGCAAACTGGGCATAGACCATTCTTCTCTTCTGTTTCCCATGGAGCAAGAACAGTTTTGCAATCACGATGTCCATCATAATGATATTTGCCTTCTTCTGGGTAGAATTCGTATGTTTTAACAAAGCCTTTTCTTGTTCGCACCGCTTCGATTAGCGAATCGTAAGTTGGTCGATTAAGATCGAAAACATTTGCTTCCCGACCTAGCTTTTCAAGACTGTGCGCATCGCTATTTGAGACAAGAGTATATTTGTCAAGACCACTAAGCATCCAGTTCATTGCTGGATCACTAGAAAGACCTGTTTCGATAGCAAAGATTTTATCGGCCTTATCAGCAAACGCCTCTTCCATCGAATTAACTCCGCCAACTGAGCCAAAGACTGAAAAATGAGGAGTCCAGACATGAGCCGGAATTATTACATTCTTATTTGAAATCGAAAAAATTTCCTCTGCAAAATGAGCGCTAGACATTTTCAAAATTGGTCGACCATCTGCCTTTAGATCCCCGTATCTTGAGAGGCGATCGTTTATCTGCGCTACTGTCTCAAGCGAATCGGTCAATACTAAATGATGCATCCGATCATATCGACCTTTTTTCTCGTTTGGGTAAATTAATGAAATTTCGCACGAGAGGATGAATCGAACGCCTTTGTATGGAAATAACCCCTCTTCTTCATTTTGTAATTTAGCTTTAAGTTCTTCAAAATATACTGGATGAGTGTAATCACCAGTTGCAATAATGTCAATGCCTTTGATTTTTGACCCTTCGGCTAGACCATCTGGATCGCATCGGGGAGAAGTAGCTCGAGCATATTTAGAATGAAGATGAAAATCAGCAACAAAACGCATAGAAACAATTCTCAAACAAGTATTAAGCAATTTGCGTTTAATCATGAAGAATTAAAATCAAAGCCAGGATATAGAGATATGGCAAAAAAGCAAGGCGAAAATGAAAATCAGAAAAAATACAACGAACTGAAAGAAAAATTTAGAAGCGCAATGCAAGGTTTTGATGAAATCGAACTTGCAATAGAGAGCGCAAAGAAAATGTTCGTGCCAAAAAATATAGAAGTAGTAGTAAATGAAATTCAAGAGAAGGGAACGCTAAAAAGAGCAATAACACTCTCTGCTATTGCTGCAATTATGACAGCGGCAGTTGGATTTCTAGTAAATGTTGAAAGCATTTATTTTGCTCAATTTACACTAAACGCATTGCATGAAATTGGAGTTAGCAATGCTGCAGATTTTGCAATTCCTTATCAAAAAATATTTCTTCTCTTCTTAGCCTCGATACCAATAAGCATAATCGGTGGATACATTTACGATTATGCAGCGTATAGACTTGCAAAATTAATAGGAGGAAAATCAACGTTTGAAAAACAGTATTACATTTCTAGCATACTTGGAATTTCGGCATTTTTTGCATCATTAATTTTGATTATATCTCCAGTTCCTGGAATAGGCTTTGTTGGGGCAATAGTATATCTAATTGCCAATATATATATCTCGATATACGCTCGAACAATCGCATATTCAAAATTACATCAAATAAGCAAAATCCATGCCTTTTTGATTGTTATTATACTAAGTATTATCACGTTCCTACTAGGAATGTACATATCAAACCAATTCCAGAACTACTTAGAAATCAAGGTGTAAATTATGGCATTTGATCCAAAAAAATTCATTCCAAGAAGTGTTAGTGAAATCCAAAAAACACTCGGTCAATCACACGCATTGATAGCGCTTTCAGGTGGAGTCGATTCTTTTGTCGCAGCTGCACTAGTTGCAAAGGCAACCCCAGGACAACTACACGCATTCTTTGTCGATACTGGGCTAATGCGAAAGGATGAAGCAAAGAAAGTAGCTGCGGCGGCAAAAAAAGCAGGAATTGAACTGCACATAATAGATGCAAGCAAAAAATTTCTTTCTGCCCTAAAAGGAGTTGAGGATCCAGAAAAGAAGCGCAAAATAATAGGCGAGTTGTTCATACGAACTTTTGAAGAAGAATCTAAATCAAGAAAAGATATTTCATTTCTCGTTCAGGGAACAATTGCACCAGACTGGATTGAATCTGGAGGTATGGGACGAGACACAATAAAGAGCCACCATAATGTTGGAGGCTTGCCAGAAAAAATGCATTTAAAATTGTGCGAACCACTTCGAGAATTGTATAAGCACGAAGTGAGGATGCTTGCTAGAGAGCTTGGTTTACCAGAGGAGATTTCAGAGCGACAGCCATTTCCCGGACCAGGATTAGCAGTTCGAATTGTAGGGGAAATTACAGAAGAAAAAGCTAAGATAGTTCAAGAAGCTTGTGAGATCGTAGAGATAGAACTTGAAGCTGCTGCCAGGAATAAGAAATTAGAGCGCCCATGGCAGTATTTCGCAGCATTGCTTCCATCAAAAACAGTTGGTGTTAGAGGAGATGAGCGAGCGTATCAATACACGGTGATAGTCAGAGCAGTTACAAGCCTAGATGGAATGACTGCAAACTTCTCCCACATTCCACCGGAAATATTGGAGCGAATTTCGACTCGAATTACAAACGAAATACGATCAGTTGGACGAGTTGTTTATGATATAACAAACAAACCTCCAGGAACAATTGAAATGGAGTAGCTTTAGGTTAACAATAGACATAAAAAGGATTCCAATAAATAACATAATGTGACACAGAAACAACTTCCATCAGCTGATCAATTAGCAGCAAGAAACACATTCAAAAGTTTAACAATAAGGAAAGAGGTAGAGGTATTTATACGACATGCCCAAAGCGGCAGTATAACCACATCAAAAGGAAAATATCATTCAATCTGCTGCTCATGGGCAGGTGGACATGGAAAGGTTTACATTTGCTATGATACGACGAAAGATAGATTTCTTATTGAAAAAAGAAGTGCGCCAGATCTAAACCACGTAGCTAAAAATGAGATTAACTTG
This sequence comes from Microcaldota archaeon, assembly GCA_964654575.1. Taxonomy (GTDB): domain Archaea; phylum Micrarchaeota; class Micrarchaeia; order Anstonellales; family Bilamarchaeaceae; genus Bilamarchaeum. The sequence goes on from CAZZKB010000037.1 coordinate 7,513, forward strand.
TTAAAGAGAATAAATGGTGCAGTTGGTCCAAAATTTATTGATAGCGAGGGGGATAGTAAAATATTCATGGAGATCGTTGATGGAGAAACACTTGATCGAATTAAACCAATAGGAAACTTCAACACATTTAGAGTCTTTTACCAATGCGCAGAAAGACTTAGACGATTAAATAAACTTGGAGTAGTTCATAGAGATATTAAACCTGAAAATATAATCGATACGGATGATCAAGTAGAACTAATTGACTTTGGAGTTTCCATATTAGATGGAAGAGAGCCATTTGGAC
>CAZZKB010000038.1:0-7764 GCA_964654575.1 Microcaldota archaeon
TCGAAAAGTGCATACTCGCTGCTGTGATTAAGCATATATTGCTTAAGTTCAGCTGGAGTTGATGAAAGATAACCATCAGCAACCGCACCAATCATCTCTTGTGATGCCTGATCGTTTCTCAAAACAGCCCCACGTCGACCAAAGTAGTTAATCCAGTGACCATAGTCCCACCAAGATGTGATTCTTGCATCAGCTGGAGTACTGTTATTTATCCATTGCATCGAATCGACCCAGTATGAGGTAATTCTCTGACACCTAAATGAAGATGCAATAGATTCCCACGCTGGAGGAGTCGAAGTTGGATCTGAAATAATCGAAAGAGCACAGAGTTTTTGACTATATTGAGCATTCAATCCACTTGATGCATAGCCCATCGGATCATGCGCAGCTGCACAAATTTCAGAATCTGAAGTCGAATTACAAAGAGCAGTGAATTTGGCTGATAGTGCAGCCGGATTATTCTGATATAGTGTGTATGTAGTACCATAAACTAGAGATGGTGCAATACCGCCAAAGAAAAATTGCAATACTGCAAGTGATATACCAAACCAGACAATGTATTTTCTGTATTTGGAAAACATTGAAACAATATCAAATGTTGAAAGACTAAACCCAACCATTATAGAGAGCAAAAATAGTGCATAGATTTCGTATTTTGCCTTTACCATACCGACGATTAGTGGAGGCAGTACAGAGAGGAACAAAAAGAGGAAGATTGGATTTGCTTCTTCTTTCTTAAAGTATCGATAGGCGCAATAGCAGCTAGATGCAAGGAACGAGAATATCCAAAATAAGAAAAAGCTGTTGTCCTTAACTGTGTAGTTTACATGTGATGACAAAAGCCAGTTAAGCAAAGAAACTATCATTTGGAAAATTAAATTGGTTATCAATGAAAATGGAATAAATACAATGGAGAATACACCAGTTAGAAGGCTAGTAACTGTTGTAGCAACTGAAGAAGTACTTCCAAGTGCTATGCTTAATGGAGCAGTAATAAGACCAGCAACATGGTTTGGAGTGTCTGAAATAAAGCCCATTTGATCTGAAAAATCAGTTGGTGCCTCACCCTGCTCTGCAATAGTTCTGAATAGAGGAGTATTGTATTGAGCTACATCAAATGCTCCTTTACCAAAACTAATTACGTACTTTCCGATTGGAGTAAAACCAAATACGAGTAAACCCAAAACTAAAATTGCAACAAAAACAATCGACGATCTACTAGAGGCAGTTGTCTTATCTTTAGCCAAGTATTGTTTGACAGAGTAAAGCAGGGCGCAGTATGTTACTGGGATTAGCCCCATAGCAATAGTAGTGAATCCGACACTTCCTGCAAACATACCATTAATGATGTTTCCGAGAATTAATCCGCCAAACATTATCCCGCTTGAAAGAAGTACAAACTTAAGCTCAGATTCGTCATTTTCTCTAAGGAATAGTATTGTACTATATAGTATGACAAAGAGGAAAACGCCTAAGATTGCTAGAATAGTCGAATTGGATGTAAGTGCAAGTGCAAAGAATACTAAAGATGAGAGGAATGCAAATTTCATATCTTTGGTTTTAAGCAGCATTCCAAACATCCCAAAGAAAAATGCTAGAGTAAAGAAGCTGTATGGCTGAACTTCATGCTCACCAGCAGCAAGCTTATACATGAAGATAGGCGCAAATGATAGTATACATGCAGCTACTAGCCCCCATTCTTTTTTGCCAAATGAAGAAACTAACAAATACACGAAGAAGACTGCCATGATTGCTGCAATTGGCGGATACATTGAAGCGACTAGAGCTAAAGTCAAATTATTGAATGATCCGCCACCAGTGTAAAATGAATACCAAATAGATTCTAAGTATGAGATACCTGGAATAACACGGTGGTTGACACTTAGGTCTGGATACCACGCAGTTAGATCGTTAAATGGATTGTGACCAATAGAAAGAATTTGACTTGCTGTATATGTATAGTAATAAGGATCTAATTCTTCGAATATAGGACTGTATGAACCGATTCTAATAAGGTATGTCAAAAGCAAAATGATAAGTAAAATGAATGAGTAGAGGTGTTTATCTGGAGAAAAGAGATCGTTGATTTTGAATGATGACAAACCAGATAAGAAAGATTTTTTGATTGAATCAAAATTAAACGATTTAAGCATCTCAAGCCCCCCATTCTTGTAAAAGAGAGCTAAACCTATTGCATAAGTGACCAGCGTTGAAAAAACCGCAACTCCAAAACTAAACTCAACCCCTAAAAAGAGATAGAGAAAAAATGCTGGAAGCGGAAGAAGTATGAAACCAAGACCCATACCAATGACGAGTTTTTCAAGTTTTGAAAAACGATTATCTTTGTTAAATAAAGAAAATGATATCAAAGAACCTGGAATAAATGTTGAAACTAAAAACACCAGAAGGAAGCCTAATAAGTCAAATGATACGAACAATAGATCACCTAGAGTACAATTTTACACAATTTTTATACAAACAATAATTGTTTGAGTATGATGATAATCAAAAACAACTAAAAAGACACTGTTTGTTACGAATAGTAAAATAAAGTAAAATAAAATCAGAAATAATCAAGATCTTTACTGCTAGTTTCTTCAGCAGCCTTGCCCATTATGTATGGAGATTTGACCCCAGTAATAATTGCAGTAATAGACATAGAATCTTTGAGATTTGAATTGATCCTAGCACCCATCTTGATACTTGAATTTTCATCAAAGCTTTGAGTTAACAGATCGCCTGCTTTGATAGCATCACCAAGAGATAAGTCTGGACTCCCCTCGAGGTGAATTAGACAACCTTTTGCACCTTCATAGTTAACATCAAGAAGTGGATGCTCAAGCGTGTCCTTAACTACGTCAGTTACCTTGTTGTGTCCTGAACCATGACCAAGTGCGATCATAGATAGACCACCACCCTGCATGACACTTTGAACATCTGCATAGTCGACGTTGATAAGACTTGGAGACATTATTGTATCTGAAATTCCTGTAACTGCGCGAGTTGTGATTGAATCAGCTAGTTCAAAAGCTTTGTTTATTGGAAGATTTGGAGCGTATGCCGCAAGCCGATTGTTATCAATAACAACTACAGTATCGCAGACTTTGACCAAGTGACCAAGAGATTCTTGTGCTTTCTTGATTCGCACTCGCTCAAGAGAAAATGGGTAAGTTACCATTGCTACGACGATTGCTCCTTGATCCTTTGCGATTTCGGCAACAATTGGAGCCATACCTCCACCAGTTCCTCCTCCCATACCGGCACAGAGGAAAATCAATTCGTTCTCGCCAATTTCACGTCGCAGCATTTCTCGATCTGCTTCTGCACATTTTCTTGCGACAGTCATGTCTCCACCAGCACCAAGACCTCTGGTGATGGCTCGACCAGCAAGAATTTTCTTATGAGCCTGAATCATGTTAAGGTGCTTTCCATCAGTATTAATTGCAATTGTCCTTGCTGACTGGATCCCACCGCCAAAAATTCGATTTACGGCGTTGCAGCCTGCACCGCCTACACCGACAACACCAATACGAACTCCGCTGTTTTCCATTTCCTTATCAGTAGTAGATTGTACTTGAGGCTTTGCACTCTCTCCCTTAGCTGCCGCAATAATGTCTTCAAACATAGTTCCACCCAACCCAAAAAAATAATTGAATTATTAATCGAACCATATTCTCAGGAAAAGAATATAAACAAGAAGGAGAGAAAATCTGAAAAATCCAAAATATACAACTAGAAAAAAAATAGTTAGGGGAAACCGCCACTTGAGAAGGAGGGATGGGTGGGTGGTCGGCTCCCCGTTAGCGTTTAGTTTGAACCAGCAGCCCCATATCCGCCAGAGATTGAGTTCATATTGCAAATGCGACCAGGAGTATCAAATTTCGAGGTATCTAAAACCCATGGATTGCATTGAATATCAGCTGGAGGAACATCGTTGTAGTTCATAGAACTTGTTCCTGGATTTGTTGGAGTAGATCCGGATTGATTAAATGCAGATGGATCGATGTCGATTTGAAGCCAATCACAATTTTGGATATAACTTCCGCTGCTGCAACCAAGATACATCTTGTTGTCCTTTAATACTCCGACAAATGAGCATCGTGAACCTTCCATAGTTCCGATTTCACTGCGTGCTTGATGTGCTCCGTTGATATATACATGAATGTTTGTTGTTCTACCAGAGTAAGTTGATCTGATATTACACTCAAGCGGTATACCAAGTGCAGAAAGCTGAGCATAACCTAAACCATTTAGGTTTGGACCTCCAGAACTTGGAGCTGGAGAAGGTGCTGGTGCAGGAGCCGGATTTACTGCCGGTGGAGATGAAGGTGGAGAACTTGGAGGAGTTCCAGTTGTGCCTGAATCAGAGGGTGCAGGCCCAGAACTTGGACTTGGGTTCGATGAACCACTTGGTTGAGTTGGTGGAGTGGACGGCGAATTACTCACACATCCGAAAATAACCAACCCAAAAACAAGCAATAAGACGATCAGTGTTTTCGAGTTTGTAAATGTCATGCTTGGAATCCCTTGATAAAGTTTATAAAGATTATCAAAAAGCGAAAAGAAAGAGAGTATTAAATATACTAAAAGATGAATGTGTTTCATGGATAGAGGAGACGCATTAGGAGCAGCAGGTGCAGTTGCCGGTTTAGGCATGATCGCAGCCAGTTCAGTTGGAAGTGGTGCCCCAGGGGCAGATTTAGTAACTCATGCGATGGGACCTACCGGAACTTTTGTTGCAGGAGCCGGAGTTCTTGGATTAAGCATTGCAGCGATGATATTCAAATGAATTAGTTTGAAAAGAAAGAATAGATCAAAGAAATATAGTCTGATCAAACAAATGTCTTAATCTTGTGGCCTCTAACGGGTCCATTGCTTTTTCTAGAAAACATAATATGACAATTCCCTCTATCTGAGTCTTTTGTATTAGAGAATGAACAAAGTTAAATGATTCAATTTGACCAAATTTTGAAGAGAGAAGTTCAGCACAATCAAAAAACAATATTTTCTTACCTTCGATTTTGCTCCATTTTGAAATAACAGCTTTTTCAATAGATTTTAAGGTCGGGTTTTTTACAAGTACAACGTTTTTTGCAGATGATTTAGATACCTCGACACAATCTACAAAGTAAACGTTGTGCATATCGCACAAAGTCTTGTTGCTAAAATTACAAGCAGTTTTAGCAAATTCTGCTTCTAGTTTTCGATAAGGCTGATTTATAGTCACAAAAAGAATTGAATTACCGCGCGAAAGACATTCACACAAAAATTGTATTTCGATGTTAGGGCAATTTACTCCCTGACATTGTGAATAAACCGCACGCTTAGTTTCAAAATCGAAATCTTCAGCTTTTTGCATATTTAATAATACACAAAATACTTTAAATAACCAACATTAATCTAGACCAGAACAGTTTTATTTTACAGCTTCCAATTTTATAAGGGTAAAAATATGGCACCGCTTAACTCATTACTTTTTGGAAAGAAAATTAAAAATCCAATTATATTAGCATCTGGAATCATCGGGATGACGAAGGCTTCGTTAGAGCGAGTTTGTGATGAGGGAGCTGGAGCAGTGATTGCAAAATCCCTTACTCTTGAACCTCGAAAAGGACATGCTGGACCAAATATCGTTGAAGTCGAAGGCGGGATACTAAACGCAATGGGCTACCCAAACCCTGGAATCGAAGAAGGGATGAATGAGTTTGGAGGCTGGGGTCGCAAGGACGAGGCACTCATAATTAGCATAGTTGGAAAGAATCCTTCTGAATTCGAACAATTGGCACAAAAAGTCGAGGAAAATAAAAAAAATCTTGGAGCAACTGCAATCGAGGCTGTGATTTCATGTCCGCACACACCGGGTTTTGGAACTATGGCAGGTCAAGGTACTCCCGAATCGATAACTCAAATAACTAGCGTCATAAAAGACAACTGCACTCTGCCATTGATAATCAAACTTTCACCCTCGATACCAGGCGAAGGAAAAGCTGCTAAAGCCGCTGAAGATGCTGGAGCTGACGCAGTAAATATGGGAAATTCCCTTGGCCCAGGCATGAAGATAGATATCAATAGAAAAGTTCCGGTGCTTGGTTTTGGAGTTGGCGGCTTGACTGGCCCAGCAATAAAACCAATAATTGTCAGATCAGTCTTCGACATTTATGACGCAGTTGACAAAATACCAATAATCGGAACTGGCGGAATAACAAATGGTGCTGATGCGATCGAAATGATGATGGCTGGAGCAAACTTTGTTAGCGTCGGAAGTGCAGCCTATTTTAGAGGCCCATCTGTCTTTGGTCAAATTGCAAAAGAGATGGAAGACTGGATGAAGAAAAATGATTACTCGAAAATTGAATCGCTAGTCGGAATCGCACATGAGGAATGGAAAAAATGCAAGACAGATATTGTGTGACAGAATAGAAACATAAAACATCATCAATAGTAACCTTTTTATATTCTGAAGTAGTAAATAGAATAGAACGTTTTGAACAGATGAGCTTATGCTACAGGTTGCACTTAAGAGAACACATAAACTAGAGCCATTTGATCACATTGCCAGTAGAGCATTCAGAAGGCAGCTAGATATGGCAACAGTTGGAACGATTGCAAACGGAAACACTGCAGAAATACTACGAGAACCTGGAAAGGAAAAAATTTTTTGTTTAGGAACTGGATCCGAAATCGACACACTTCGTAGAAGACATCGCAGGGATGGATCAAGAATTCTTGAAATCGATAAGTTAGATTCATCTGGAGTAACATTAGTTGATGTGGATTCGATGCCGCTTCCAGTAGAGATAGATACACATTCATTTGAAATACCCAGATTTGATAGAGAAGTGGTTCAACATTGGGCTAACAGAAGAGGTTCGAGCATTTATTTTGACCAAACATTTGCCGATCGCATGGTCGTCGATAAAGGAGCCTTGATAGCGCCATACCTAGTATTATCCAGACTAAAGGATTTGATTGATCACGCTTTTGTAAATATCGTAAAAAACGGCGAAAAGCCAAAAGACGGATCGAAGGAATCGATAGAACGGGCCTTGACTAGATCGATTGGGAAGAACATTAGTGTCACAGGATACGATAGTGGCGTTAGATATTATGACATAATAATCACAATATTTGGAAATAGCACGATTAGTCAACAGCAAATTAAAGATAGACTTGTAGACGCACCAAGAATTGTAACTATGGACGAGCAGAATGGAATGCACAACACACTGGAGCTGCGAGTAGAAGCCATAAGAAATGGAAACACCCCTCCACCAATAATCGCGTGTATTGGGAGAGAACCTCCCTCAACAATGCAAGTCGTAAAGCTTTCGACAGATTTGCAAGAAGTAATCGCACTGGCAAATGTTGATGCAGTAAGAGTCATTAATGGTGCTTCTGTTTCTGAGGCAATGAAACTAACTGATACATCACTTAGATTGCATAAATGAAATTACTTTCTTCTCATTAAGTAATATACAGCACCACCAAGTATGATGATTAGCAAGATAACCATCAGCCAGAAGCCAAACCCATTATCAGATGGTGATGGCTGTTGTACTGGTTCTGCTGGCGCAGGAGCTGGAGCAGTTGCAGAGACACTCAAGTTCTGCAATACTTCACCGTTTCTTACAAGAGAAAGGCTGTATTGACCAGTCATTTGCAGTGGTAAAGCTACTTGACCATTCTGAACTGGCAAGACAATTACTCTGCCATCAGGGCTAGTTGCACGGATTGAACAATCATCACAGTTGCTTACAGTAAATG
>CAZZKB010000039.1:0-1380 GCA_964654575.1 Microcaldota archaeon
AAGTACCGACAAGGGAGTTGTTGAATATTTCTATATTGGAGCTTCCGAATAAATTGATATTTTGACCAACAGCTGAACGATGATTTGAACTAATCATACCAGAAGGAGATTGAATAAACATCCCAGTTAGTGAACCAGATACATTGTTACTACTTATATTGAAATTGTTCGATGCTAATTCATAAAGTCCATAAAATGACGAAGTGAGAGTATTATTAAAGAAATAATCGTTTGAATCGAACTCACTTAAGATATTGGAATTCGAACTGCCAGAAATCTGATTATTGAAGATTCTTGGATTGTTTGATAAATACAAATGAATTCCATTGATTAGGTCTGATGAAATATTGCTATTAGTAACGTTGACCCAATTAGTCTGGTTAAGATAAATACTGTAATTATTTTGATACGAAGTCAAATTGGTCAAGACACTAAAATTAGTCAAATGTGAGTATACACCATACGTATAGTTAGATAGAGAAGGACAGTTTTGAATAGTTACGTTTGAAACCGGCCCTAAAATTGCAATTCCAGCAGAAAGTAAAGACGAATTATTACCAGTCATATTATAGCCCGTGCAATCGAAGAGCACATTTGAGCTAGTTATTTTAACACACGATACTCCAGAAGGACCTATTTCGGGAGTTGGAGTTGGTGAGCCGATGCCATTTCCATTCATATCGTATGAACCAGGAGAATCGATTTCCCTGCAAGTGTTTGATATAAGCAATGGATAGTTATCTACAACCAAACCATTGCTGTATGGAGTATCACCTAAAAAGTCACCATCTAAATCAACTCCAGAATAGTCGCTGAAATAGTTGCCTCCTAAGTATGGACCGCCAACAATGCTTTGACCAGAGGTTTTTGAGATGTTGAAGAAGTTAAATGGTGCATCACTGTGTATATTGCCTGAATTTGAGAAGTAATTGTTGTAGATTATATTGAAATTGCAATCGCCAGTTAGGTAAAGACCGTAATCAGCATGTGTGTCTGATATATTTGAATTTGTTATATTGTTGTAAGTGCTTGCACTTGAAAAGATGAGACCTCTTCCAGCAGAGTTTGTAATCTTAAGGTTAGTAAATAGATTGAAGTTTGATGCTGTAGATAAAATTGAATTGTCATACAAAGTTCTATTTATTGAAATGTTTGAGAATGTTGAGTTTTCAGTGTATTCTACAAGGCTTTGATAAGTTGAACCATCTGCAGAGATGTTGTTAAGACTGATGTTGTTTACTAAAGCCCCAAAGTTACCATCGACGTGAAAGGCTCTGTTGAAACTGCTGAATTGACAGTTTGAAACAGACATGTTTTCTGATAGAGGTGAGAGATATATACCTACAGGGTTGTTGTTGCTTGTAAATGAAGAGCCATTGC
>CAZZKB010000039.1:1480-7703 GCA_964654575.1 Microcaldota archaeon
TGTTAAGACTGATGTTGTTTACTAGAGCTCCAAAGTTACCATCAATGTGAAAAGGTCTGCTAAAATCTTGAAAATTACAGTTTGATATTTGTATGTTTGAAAGACTTGCTGGAACATAAATACCAATAGAATTGTGAACATTAGTGAAATTAGAACTAGAGCAATCTAAAGATATGTCCGAAGAGTTTAGTGCTAGCATATTTTCAGATGGCTGATAGTAAGAATCAGTACAGATAGCAGTATTTTCATTTACGTAGTAAGTGTTTGAGACTTTGACTACTGCAGAGCCATAAGTAGAGGCATCAGATAAATTAACACACGGAGCTGCAAAAGATAGACTAAGTAGTGAAATAATACACAAAAAAGTAACAATATGAGAAGTGTTCATAGATTAGTATAAATCCTTAGTTTTATATATATTATTAGACATTAAATTAGCATTACAAAAAGGGCAAATTATAGTCGTAAAAAGTGTATAAAAACATTCACAAAACTGATTATTATGGCAGAAAACATCATCAACCGGACAATAGAGTCGGACATGAAGGAAAGTTATCTAGATTATGCGATGTCGGTTATAATCGGCCGTGCGCTGCCAGACATTAGAGACGGACTTAAGCCAGTTCACCGAAGAATACTCTTTACAATGCATGAATTGGGCAATATTTATGGAAAGCCATATAAGAAAAGTGCAAGAGTTGTCGGTGATTGCCTTGGTAAGTTCCACCCGCATGGAGACATGGCAATTTACGATTCATTAGTTAGAATGGCACAACCATTCTCACTTCGATACATGCTTGTCGATGGGCAGGGAAACATGGGCTCAATCGATGGAGATAACCCAGCAGCAATGAGATACACAGAAGTAAGAATGGCTAAAATAACTGCCGAAATGCTCACAGACATTGAAAAGGAAACAGTTGCATTTGGAGATAACTTTGATGGTACAATAAAAGAACCACTAGTTCTACCAGCAAAGATACCGAATTTGTTGATTAATGGATCAGCTGGAATTGCAGTCGGAATGGCTACAAATATGCCACCACACAACTTAGGCGAAGTTGTAGATGCGACAGTAGCAACGATCGATGGTGCTGATGAAGAGAAAGTTATTTCACTAGTAAGCGGCCCAGACTTTCCAACTGGAGGAACGATTGTAGGTAGAAGTGGGATTCTTTCAGCATACAAGAGCGGCCGAGGAATAATCAAATTGCGCGCACGAGCAGTCAAGGATGAAAAGAAACATGCAATAATCGTAAGCGAAATTCCATATCAGATAACAAAGACTGCAGTAATCGAATCGATTGTCGAAGCAGCAAAGAACAAGAAAATAGAAGGAATTAGTGGAGTGCATGACCGATCTGACAAAGATGGTATGGAAGTAATAATCGAAGTTAAGAAAAATCAAGATCTAGACATTATACTAAATCAGCTATATGCTCACACCCAATTGCAAACAACTTTTGGCATAATCAACCTTGCTATCAGCAACAAGCAACCAAAATTGATGGGAATTTATCAGATAATAAAAGAATTCATTACATTTAGACAGGAGATAGTTCAAAAGAGATGTCTTTTCGACCTTAAAGAAGCAAAGGCAAGAGCTCATATACTCGAAGGCCTTAGGACTGCTCTTGAGCACATTGATCCGGTAGTAGCACTATTAAGAAAGGCAAAGGATGTCGATGAAGCACGAAAACAATTAATTGCAAATTACTCGCTTAGCGAAATTCAGGCAAACGCAATATTAGATATGAGATTATCTAAGTTGATTGCACTTGAGCGCGAGAAGATAGAAAGTGAATACAAGGAATTGAGTGAAAAGATAAAATGGCTTAATGATGTGCTTTCAGACCCTCAGAAGATTCTTTCAATAATCAAAGATGAATTAGTCGAGATAAAATCAAAGTATTCGGATGAGAGAAGAACCGACATAATTGAAGCAGATGACGAAATGGACATCGAATCATTGATACCAAATAACGATGTTGTAGTAGTCATCAGCGGCCGAGGATATGTCAAGCGAGTTAATGTTGAAGAATACAGATCACAACACCGAGGAGGCAAGGGAGTTATCGGAACTGAGACAAAAGAAGAAGACGTTGTTCAGGATGTCATAGTCACAAAGAATCACAACTACTTGCTTCTATTTACTGATAAGGGCAGGGCATTCTGGCTAAAGGTGCACAAAGTTCCAGAGGGCTCAAGATATGCAACTGGAAAAACGCTCGTCAGCCTACTCGACCTAAAGGATGAGCGAGTAACTTCGTGCATTAGTGTCGAGAACTTTGAAACTGAAGAATATTTGTTCATGGTTACTAAGGGCGGAATCGTAAAGAGAACTGCCTTGAATAATTTCAGCAATGTTCGAAAAGTCGGAATCATCGCAATAACCCTCAAAGAAGGAGATGGGTTAGTCGAAGTCCTAAAGACGGACGGAAAACAGCAGTTGATCATTGCAACCAAGAAGGGACAATCAATCAGATTCGCTGAAGAGGATGCAAGAGAAATCGGCCGAACAGGTCAGGGAGTTATCGGCATTAGATTTAGCGAAGAAGGCGATGAGGTTGTCGGAATTGCAACTTGTACAAAGCCAGCTGTATTGACCATAACTGAAAACGGGTATGGAAAGAGAACTGCAATTGATGAATACAGATTACAAGGCCGTGGCGGCTCTGGTGTAATTAACATCAAAGTCGAAGGAAGAAACGGAAACGTTGTCGGAGTTAGAGGAGTTGAAGAAGATGATGAAATATTAGTCATGAGTTCAAAGGGTCAAGCCATCAGAACTTATGTTAGAGATATTTCAGTCATCGGAAGAAACACTCAAGGAGTTAGAATAATCAGGCTTGATGAAGGAGAGACGGTTGCAAACTTTGCAGTCGTTCCAAAAAGCCAGCAGCAGCAAAAGCCACCGATGGATGGAATGACACCGCAAACTGAAGGTCCGATGACAGGTATTAAGGATGAGCCTTCAGCATCTTTGCCAAATGAGGAGCAGCCTAAGGAAACACAACCAAATGCATGAGAAAAGGTTTATAAGCGATAAGCAAATAGACTAGGCATGGCAAAGAAAAAAAATGATGCAGCCACAGCTTCATCTCAGAGCAAGAGCAGAAAGGAAAAACCTCTCTTTAGGGCGACTGAAAGCTGGGATAGTGGTGTAAGAATCCTTGTTGGAATTGTAGTAATACTTGTTTTAGTTCTTCATTTTTGGACAATTTGGCAAGGCATGGATTTCCTAGGAGTAATGAATACATTAGGTATTGGGGCTTGTGCATTCATACTAGGCTTTGCAATGATTGCAATAGATTATCCATTATTCTTGCAAATAAAGGCAATGCCAAATACTAAACTCGATATTTACCGAGACAGATTTGCATTGACAAAAGTTAGCGGCAGAGTTGCTCAATACCATCTAAAAGATGCAAAAGAAATAGTGTTGATTCAAACTCCGCTCAGGTTCAATAGCTCGTATTTTGCAATATTGGAATTTAATGGCGCAAACGAAGTTATGCATCTGCGAAGTACAAAGGAAATTACAAGAAAACTAAGACCGCTTGGGTTTAAGCAATTGAAACACCACAGACCAAACATCTATGGTAAAATTGTCTTTAAGTACGAGCCAGATAACTAAACACAACAATATATTTTTTCTTACTTGAACCTACTTTTTATTGATTCCTAGACACATAGATTCACTAATTCTATGGTGAAACTATGACAAAAACGCAACGAGCATTATTGACAAGAGATGAATTGACTAGGAGAATGGTAGTGCCTGGACCGGCAAAGATTAGGACAGAAGCACTTCATGCACATGCAGAAGTATTACTAAAACCTAGAATAGATGAAGTGACATTAAACAAAGGAGCAAGAGTCCATATTACTCCAGTTTTTGAAGAAGATTTAGGAAAAGAAGAAACGAGAAAAACATTGCCTCAAGAGTTCAAAGGAAAGCCAGGTCAAGTTTATGTTGCAACAATTAATGAACCAAGAGAGATTTACGTAGGAGTTGGTTCAAGAGATAAGTTTGATACTGAAGCAGCAAGAGTATATGGTGCAAGAGCAGTTAGAGAAGCCCAGAAACTTAGATCAGATTCTGTCTCAGTTAGGATAAATGGGGTTTTCAAAGAAGGTAAGTTTGATGAAGTTTTAGAAGCAGTAGTATTTGGAGCAACATTGGCTGCATATAGATTTGAAAACAAACTTGCAGTTCCAGTGGCTCAAAGACCAGTCGATGTAAAACGATTTGATATCGATTACAAATCAGACCTAGGAACTGCGGACGTTATATCAACTATTCGTAGAGCCTGTCTTCTAGCAGATTGCCAAAACTCAGCAAGGTACTTAAGCGATATGGATGCAGAGAAATTAAATCCGTTAAGTTATGCCCTTCTTCTGCAACAGATTGCACATACACATGGAATTCCTTTTGCAAGAATACGACCAAATGAACTAGCTAGTATGGGACTTAATGGAATTGCAACAGTAGGAAGAGCTGCAAAGTATAGAGGATCAATAGTTTTGATGGGTCACTTGACTGCAGAAATTGAACCAATTGTATTAGTCGGTAAAGGGTTAACCATGGACACTGGCGGATACGACACTAAAGCTCCTGGTACTATGGGAGACATGTTCTTTGATATGGAAGGATCAGCAGCCGTTTCAATGGCAGAACTAGCATTAAGTCAAATAGGAATTAGAAATACTGTTGCAATGGCTTGCATAGCAGATAACCGAGTAGATGGAAACGCATATGTTTCTGGAACTATAATTAGAGTTGGCGGTCGAACATTTGAAGTAAAACACACAGACGCTGAAGGTAGAATAGTACTTGCAGATGGACTTTCACTTGCAGCAAATCTGATAGACCCTGATGTTAAGGATAGATCTGGCTCAATAATTTCAATTGCAACACTAACAGGAGCTGCTTGTCGAGCTCTTGGAAGTGGAATTGCTGCAGCTGGATTTTCAACAGAGCAAGAGTTAGTTGATGCGATAAGCGTAGCTGCAAAAGCAACTGGGGAGCCAGTTCACTTTTTCGACATACACCCATCATTAGCTGAACTTATAAAAGGAGAAAGAACAGACCTAGTTACAATTGCAAATAATGGTGGAGAAGCTGGTCAAACAACTGCAGCTGCTTTCTTAAGCGAATTTGTAATGAACTACCAAAAAGGTGCAGATGGAAGAAAAACTAGATATGCTCATATAGACATGGCTCCTATGATGGATGCACACGCTGGACCATCTGCTAAAGACCCTAGATATGTAAAAGGAAATAACGCACTTGGGTATGGAGTTAATCTGCTTGTCGAAACAGTAAAGAGGCTACGCGGATAATCAATTAATTATTTCTTTTTTATTTTTCAATTCAATTTTTGCTCGCTCTAATAGAAACTCAATTACATCATCCTTCTTACCAGCATTTTTGTTCCAATCTTTGACTATTGACTTGTGAGAATTAATTTCCCAAAGTAAATCATTCTTTGAAATATCGGCTCCTTTTAGACGAAACAACAGTGAGGAAGGAACCGGACAAAAACGAGTGTTTAATCGATCACTAGTTTGATATGGATATCTTCTACACGAGAGCGGAGCAAATTCGTGAATAGTGCAGAGGTTGTCTTTTCCTAAGAAAATACACGAATGAGATGGAAGACCTAGTAAGTAAGAGCCAGCACCATCAATAGTATCAATTACCATGTCCGGATCGTAACTAAGGATCTTTAATGGATGTAGAATTGCGAATTCTTTGTAGCTCTTATTTAGCCCTTTTTCGATCTGAAGGATATCAAATGCAGTAACTGTAATAGTATAAGTCTTGCAGCATTTGGCATCACAAAGGGAGCATGGATTGAGCATTAACAGAAAATAAGGGCCGAAGTATTATTGAAGTAATTGAGATAGCTTTTCTACTGCCTCTTGATTATGGAGATGGAAAATAAGATTCAGATGTGAATATTAAAGATTTCTAACCAAGAATTCGATATAAGCCCGTACTTCCTTCTGATCAAATCGTACTTCTGACTGTCCATGTGAGAAAGCTAATTCACTATTGTGATATCCAAGTAAGAAATAGTTGTATGCATCAATCAAATCAGAAACATGCTCTTGGCTTAGTTTAATCTTACCTAAATCAAAAAGGTACTTTATTTTCTCATCAGTTGGAGTTGGAAGATCTGCTATTAATTTGCAGGCTTCTGCCTCAGTACCTTCT
>CAZZKB010000040.1:0-4654 GCA_964654575.1 Microcaldota archaeon
CCATTTAAAGTAACTCCACAAGGAATCAAGGTTTATGTTGGAGAAAAAGTATTCTAAATTTTACTTCTATTTTTCATTTGTTTTTGATACCTTCCTTTATAAGCACTTCTCTACCAATTTTCTCCCGTTTATAAGGTGCTAATCATATGTATACTCACAAAGATGTAGAGAAGGAAATCTTAGAATTCTGGAAAAAGAATCAAATATATCAAAAAGCCAAAGATAAGAACAAGGGTGCCGAACCATTCTATTTCTGTGATGGGCCGCCATATGCAACTGGTCAAATTCACCCTGGTACTGCATGGAACAAAAGCATGAAAGATGCTTTCTGCCGCTATCAAAGATTAATTGGCAAAGATGTTCGATTCCAGCCTGGCTTTGACACTCACGGTCTTCCGATCGAAGTAAAAGTCGAGCAGGAACTAAAATTCACGAGTAAGAACGACATCGAAAAATACGGTATGGGCAAGTTCGTCCAAAAATGCAAGTCTTTTGCTACTAAATACATGGGCATAATGAGCTCACAATTTGAAGCAGTCGGGGTTTGGATGGACTTTGACAACCCTTACATAACATACAAAGACAGCTACATCAATTCATCATGGAAGACAATCAAAATGGCTCACGAAAAAGGCCTTTTGTATGAAGGCGTTTATGTTCTTCCATATTGCTATCGATGCGAAACAACCATTGCAAATTATGAATTAGAATATGCTGACGAGACTGACCCGAGCGTTTATGTAAAATTCAAAGTAAAAGGCAAAGAAAACGAATTTTTGATAATCTGGACTACTACTCCATGGACTCTTGTTTCAAACATGGCAGTAATGGTTCATCCAACTTTACAGTATGTTAAAGCAAAAGTGGGTGATGAAGTTTGGGTCGTTGCAAAAGAAAGGTTAGAAATCATAACAAAATTGACTGAGCAGAGTGCAACTATTCTTGAAGAACTCCCAGGTCGAAAGCTCAAAGATGTTCAGTACGATCATCCATTCCAAAACCTAATCGCAAAAGAATACGATCGAAAAGTAGTTCTTAGCGATGAGTTTGTTACTCTTGAAGATGGCAGTGGTTTAGTCCACACTGCTCCGGGTCATGGTCCAGCCGACTTTATAATCGGTAAAAGATTTGGTATCGAGCCATTTTCTCCAGTTGATGAGCATGGTAACTACACTAAAGAAGCAGGTCAGTTTGTTGGTAAGAATGTCCGTGAAGCAAATCCTGATATTATCAAATTACTCAAGGAAAACGGTTCATTAGTTTATGAAGCAAGAATCAGACACCGCTATCCGCATTGCTGGAGATGCAAGACTCCATTAATTTTCCTAACTACAAATCAATGGTTTATTTCGATCTCGAAAATAAAAGACCAAATGATTTCTGAAATCGATAACACAAATTGGCATCCAGACTTTGCAAAAGAGCGATTTAAAGAATTCGTTACTGGTGCGCCAGATTGGTGTATTTCACGACAAAGGTATTGGGGAATTCCTCTTCCAATCTGGAAGTGTGAGTGCGGAAAAGTAAAAGTAATCGAGTCTCGTGATGAAATTCCAAATGTTTCAGAGCTTCACCGACCATACATAGATGAAGTTCACCTTAAATGTGATTGCGGCAAAAACATGGAAAGGATTCCAGACGTGCTTGATGTCTGGTTTGATTCGGGTAATGCAATCTGGGCTTCATTAGATGAAAGCGAGGCAAAGCGCTTTAGCGAGCGAGCAGACCTAATCATAGAAGGACAAGATCAAATTCGAGGCTGGTTCTACTCCCTTCTTGGTTCAGGAATTATTCGCTATGGTTCATGCCCTTATAAAAACATTTTAATGCACGGATTTTTCGTCGATGAAAAAGGAGAAAAGATGAGTAAATCCGTTGGCAACTTCGTTCCAATCGAGCAGATCCTTGAAAAATATGGTGCCGATAGTTTCAGGCTCTGGGGCTGTGGCAATACTATCTGGGATGAACTTAAGTTCAGCTGGGAAGAAATGAAAAAATGCACTTCTGACCTAAACATCTTACAGAACTTAGTCGTCTTCCTTGAGCGTTTCTATACTACATCAAAGAAGCCAACTAAACCAAAGTCACTTGATCCAATCGATCATTGGCTTCTAAGTCGGCTTAATTCAACTATTACTGAATTTAAGGCTGGATTTGATGCGTGCGAGCCAAACCGCTCAGCAAAGGCACTTCGTCTCTTTATTGTCGAAGACTTAAGCCGTTTCTACATGAAAGTTGCAAAAGAGAGAATTTCAACTGATGAAACCGAAGAATCAAAGGCTGCACTATATTCAATCTATGTCAGCCTTCTCGAATCGTTGAAAATGCTCTCCTGTTTCAGTCCATTTATCAGTGAGCACCTATATCAAAAGTTCTTCAAAAAGTTTGAGCATGAAGAATCATTATTCTTGCTTAGACTTTCAAAGGATTCTGGGTTCTCTACTGATTCACTATGCGAAAAGCAAATGGAATCAATTAAAGAAATCGTTTCAGTTGCCCTTGTTGCACGTCAGAATGCTGGCGTAAAGGTTCGCTGGCCAGTTCGGCATCTTCACATTGAGACTAAATCTCATGAAGTTAAGCAAGCTCTCCAGAATTACGGTTCAATTGTGCTGAATCTTCTAAATGCCAAGGAATTGGCAGTAATCGAATCTCCAAAGACTGGTGACGTTGCAAGTGCTGTCTTTAGCAATGGTAATATCTATATCGAAAAGAAGATCGATCAGGAACTATACGAAGAAGGCATGTTCAATGAAGTCAAGCGCAGAGTTCAGATGTTGCGAAAAGAAGCAGGCCTTGTAGAATCGGATAAGATTGAAATTCATATCAACTGTGAAAAGGAGATTGAGTCTATTGTTGAGAAAAGAAAAGACGTTCTTTTATCAGGCGTTAATTCAAAATCACTCAAATTCGACAACCTTCCAGATATGTCTGAATACACAATAGACGGCCGATTAGTCAAAGTATTGATCAAGAAAGCCTAATCTTTTTTATCTATTTTTAGCTTTTAATCTAGTTTAATTGATGATGTTTAGTAAAAATAGTTGAGACTAAATTAAATTAAGATAAATTAAAGAAAAAGAGATTACTTTACTCCCTTAAACAAGTTCCTGCTTGGCATCTTACCCCAGCAGCCCTTGCATATGTATCTCTTACCTACTTTCTTTCTCTTCTGGCTCTTTATGCAAGAGTTGCAGATGTTTGTATTACAGTAATCACACTTTACTAGCTTTGCAGTCTGGCTGCCGCATCTTCCACATGTTTCTATAGCCATTAAAATAACACCTATTAATCGTTCATTGGAATAGGATTATTCATTAATATGGAAATGTATTTAAATGCCGCTTTCAAGATGTTATTCTATGAAAACTACTAAGGGTCAGGCCTCAATCGAGTACTTGACAACTTATGGCTGGGCTATTTTCGCGCTTCTGATTGTCTTGGCAGTAATTTTCTCAAGTGGCATTCTTTCTCCAAGCTATCTTATCTCTGAAGAATGTTCGTTTTCAAATAATCTTCCCTGTCAAGCTAGCCTTTACAACACTGCTGGACATGGCACCATCTCAATCAGGTTTTTCAATGCATTCCCATACAAAGTGAAACTTGTCAATTTCAGTCTTTCGAGTGCTGATGGTCTATCGAGCTTTAGTGGCTTTGATCATGACTTGGAAATTGAAAGCGGCTCTAACTATACTTATACTGGAACTTACCCAACCTCATTTGAAGTCAATTCGATAAAACGCTTTGGTGGCAACATCTCTTACGTTTCATGTGCTCCTGAGGTTAATGAAACTGGCTGTGGTGACAGTGTTCATCTCATCTCAGGTAGAGTCGTTGGGCGAGTAGTTGGCTAAGCGCTAATTCCAAGTTCACCAGTAACTTGCTCTATCTTTTCAATTTTGCATATTGCCTTCATTTCATTTACTAGTTCTTCATCCAATTTCTCTGGAGTGCTTACTCGCATCGATTCGACTAATGCGTTTTGAGCCATCTTATTCTTTGCTTTGTGCTGTCTAATCAATTTAATTATCTCATTAAACTGCTCTACTCGTTTACCTTCAGTTTCGTAGAACTCTCCGGCCATTGGATAGCTGCTCCTGTGTATCGAGCCAGAATTTTGGTACAATTTTGTGTGTATCTCTTCGCTTAGGTGCGGTGTTATCGGAGCTAGCAAATGTATCGTATCTTGCAATACTTTGTTGACGCAATACATTGCGGCATCCTTTGTTGGACCCTCATTGTATGTTCGATGCTTTATGTACTCAATATAATTATCACAAAAGTCCTGCCAGAAGAACCTTTGTATTTTTGTTACTGCATAATGGAATTCGAAATTTTCCATGTGTTCATTGCAATCTTTGATGGTTTGGTTAAGCCGGCCTATAATCCACTTATCAATAGTAGTCAATTTCGGCACTCCACTTCCACTATCTCTACCTATTGTCTCGATAAATCTTGCCGCATTCCAAACTTTTGTAATAAAGCTTTTTGCGTATTTAATG
This sequence comes from Microcaldota archaeon, assembly GCA_964654575.1. Lineage (GTDB taxonomy): Archaea > Micrarchaeota > Micrarchaeia > Anstonellales > Bilamarchaeaceae > Bilamarchaeum. The sequence goes on from CAZZKB010000040.1 coordinate 4,503, forward strand.
TCCTCGTAACTAAATGGTCTATCCTTTGCCATTGCTCCGCTCATTGCTGCCCACTGTCTAATCGCGTCAGTTGGGTAATCTTTAAGCAATTCGCTTGGAGAAATCACATTTCCAAGGCTTTTACTCATCTTCTTTCCATCAGTTGCCAAGAC
>CAZZKB010000040.1:4754-7443 GCA_964654575.1 Microcaldota archaeon
GTGCTTGTTTCTGGCTTCATAACTTGGCCGCATTTGCACTTCTGCTCATGTGCTTTTTCAGGGTAGAATGGCAAGTCTTTTTCACTTGCACCGCTTGTTAATTGACATTTTTCACAATAATAAAACGGTAGCGGTGTTCCAAAGACTCTCTGTCTTGAAATGACCCAATCCCACTCTGCATTTTCAACCCAATCAACTAAGTATGAAATTCCAAAATCAGGAACCCATTTGACTTGATGAGCTAAATCTTTGATCTCTTTAGCAGTGTTTCTAATGTCTGCAAACCATTGGTATGAGGAGAGCAGTTCAACAGGCGTTTTACACCGGTCATGAACTTTGACAGTCTGATTTGTCTGATCCTTTTTGACAACTTTGTCCCCAAGTATTTCTATGATTTTCTTTCTTGCCTCTTCGATTTTCAATCCATCGATACCAGCAACTTGAGTGTTTTTCATCTTGCCATGGTGATCAATTATTTCGATGACTGGAAGTTTATGTCGGTACTGCCAAATGACATCCATCTTGTCTCCAAAGGTGCAGACCATCAATAGCCCGGTTCCAAATTCTTTTTCAACGTCTTTGTCAGCAATTGCTGGAACTTCTTTTCCTATGGCCGTAGTAATCTTCTTTCCTTCTAACCATTTGTATCTCTCATCTTGTGGGTTGTAAAGTACTGCAATGCAGGCTGGCATCAATTCAGGTCTTGTAGTTGCTATCTGCAATTCCTTTCCTTCGCAATCAAATTTTATGTAATTAAGAGTTCCATTTTTAGGTTCATCATCCAACTCTGATTTGGCAACTGCAGAACTACATTTAGGGCAGAAAAAGACCGGATATTTTCCTCGATAAACGAGTTTGTCGTTGAACATTTTTATTAGTGATAACTGAATCTTACGATGATACTCGCTCTCCATAGTTCGGTATTCATATCTCCAGTCTGCGCTAAAGCCCATTTGTTTCATTTGAACTTTCATCTTCTCGATCATTTCAACTGTCCATTCTATACATTTTTCTCTAAACTGAACTGGCGGAAGGCGGCCGTATTTCTTTTCCACTTTAACTTCTGTTGGGAAACCTTGAGTGTCCCAGCCCTGTGGGTAGAAAACATTGTAGCCCTTCATTCTCTTGTATCTAGCTACAAAATCGATAAAGCTATATGAGAGAACATGGCCCATGTGCAGCTCTCCACTGGTAAATGGTGGAGGGGTATCTATGGAATATACTGGTTTTTGTACGTCTTTTTCATCAAAGTTAGTAGTTCCTTGATTTAACCAATCACTTTGCCATTTTTGCTCGATTGTCTGATCGTATCTCTGGCTAAGTAGCCTCTTATCTAGTTCTGTCGATTCTTGCATGACTATTTATTGTCCTCTAACTCTTAAAAAGAGTTATAATTGATCAAATTCGCGATTGGTAATCTATTTTGTATTAAAAAAATTAGACTCAAAAGTTGCGCTCTAGCCACAACATCAAGCTCGTTCAATTACAATTCCAAGATCTCCACTATTAAGTCTTCTCGAAAGTTCCATCTGTTCTCGCACGCTTGCCATTACTACTTGGTCGTTTTGACCATCTTGGCTTTCGAGTTGTCGTGCAATTCGGTTTGCTTGTCCTTCGCCGACTAGTCTTGCAAGTGAGCGCCTGTCAATTTCAAAGTCTTCCATTTTTGTCTGGTCTGCTCTTGCTTCCTCAAGATGTCTTCTCATGTCAGTCATCATGTCTCTAGCACGATCTGAAGCACTTTGTGCTAAAGACTGAGCAACATTCATCCCGCTTTGCTCTGTACTTGGTCTTGATGAAAGTCCGCTTATGTTTGCTGCACTAAATACTGCACTTGCTGCAAATCCAACCATTAATGCGGCTCGGAGCATGTCTTCTTGCTGCTGTTCGTTTAGTTGTTGACTAGTTTCAAAAAGGAATCTTGTCTGTGCTTGCGTGTCACCATATTCATTTTGTATGTTTGATGTTGCAAGACCGACTCTAAGGTTTGCGTCTCGTCTTTCGTTTCTTTGTTGTACATTTAAGCTTGGGTCATTTAGTGCTTGAATTATGTTTCTTGAAGCCGTGTTTTCGAGTGTTCTTAGATAACTAGTAATTAATTCATCAGCTAAATTTCTTCGGTGATCTGGTGTTTCATCTGGCATTAGTCTTCTTAGTTCTCGCTCTAGGTCTTCTCTAACATCAAGTGCATAATGACGAATCTGTACTGTTGATGGGGTGTCTCCAACTCTTTCAAAGTTTGGACCTAAGATCAGATCTATTGAGCGCAATGTCGTGTCTGCAAGCTCTCGTGCATTTATTGGATTTGAAAAACGATCTGGAAGTGTGTTTGGATGCTGGGCTGCATATTGAGCTACTTGGGCTGGAGCTTGAGAGACGAAATCTCTTCTTGCGGTTCTATACAGTTCGTTTGTTGTAGCTTCTCTTTCAATTGGTCTAGCTGTTTTTTGCGGAGCATTTTGAGGTATATCTTCATCAAAGCCCATATTGGCACCAGAGCCTATTGATCTCTAACAAATATATATGCTGCGCTTCCTAGCCTCATTCCTTCTCTGTTTGGATAATATGCCATTGCAATTGCTGGGTACCCAGAAACTCCATCAATTGTCTGCCTTCCAGTCAATTGACCTGTTGTCGCATCTGCAGGAAGTGTCATTACGACGTACTGCTCTTCCCCTCTACTATTTTG